>CAZEDA010000106.1:0-9827 GCA_964510915.1 uncultured Rhodocyclaceae bacterium
CAGTCATCGGCGACGGCGCCATGACGGCCGGCATGGCCTTCGAGGCGCTCAACAATGCCGGCGCGACCGACGCGAATCTGCTGGTCGTGCTGAACGACAACGACATGTCGATCTCGGAGAACGTCGGCGCGCTCAACAACTACCTCGCGCGGCTGCTTTCCGGTCGTGTGTACACCGCCGCGCGGCGCGCGAGCGAACGCATGCTCCGTGTCGTACCGCCCGCGTGGGAACTCGCCCGGCGTGCCGAAGAGCACGTGAAGGGCATGGTCACGCCCGGCACGCTGTTCGAGGAGTTCGGCTTCAACTACATCGGCCCGATCGACGGTCACGACATGGAAATCCTCGTGTCCACGCTGCGCAATGTGCGCAAGCTCGAGGGGCCGCAGTTCCTGCACGTGATCACGCGCAAGGGCAAGGGCATGAAGCGCGCGGAGGACGACCCGATCCTCTATCACGGCGTGTCGAAGTTCGATCCCGACGTCGGCATCATCGCCAAGTCGGGCGGCAAGCCGACGTACACGCAGATCTTTGGTGACTGGCTGTGTGACATGGCCGCGGCGGATTCGCGCCTCGTGGGCATCACGCCGGCGATGCGTGAGGGCTCCGGCCTCGTGCGCTTCTCGCAGGAGTACCCCGACCGCTACTTCGACGTCGGCATTGCCGAACAGCACGCCGTGACGTTCGCCGCGGGGCTCGCGTGCGACGGTCTCAAGCCCGTGGTGGCCATCTATTCCACGTTCCTGCAGCGGGGATACGACCAGCTGATCCACGACGTCTGCATCCAGAACCTGCCGGTGGTCCTGGCGCTGGACCGCGGCGGCCTGGTCGGGGCCGACGGCCCGACGCACCACGGGTCCTTCGACCTCTCGTTCCTGCGCTGCCTGCCGAACATGACCATCATGGCACCCGCCGACGAGAACGAATGCCGGCAGATGCTCTACACGGCCTTCACGCTGGACACCCCCACCGCCGTGCGCTATCCGCGCGGGTCGGGGCCGGGCGTCCCCATCGAGACCGCCATGAAGGCCCTGCCGGTCGGCAAGGGGGAAGTGCGGCGTCAGGGCAAGCGGGTGGCCATTCTCGCGTTCGGGTCCATGCTGACCCCCGCGCTGCAGGCGGCCGAGCATCTCGACGCCACGGTCGCCAACATGCGGTTCGTGAAGCCCCTGGATCACGCGCTGGTGGCCGAACTCGCCCGGTCGCACGACCTCGTGGTGACCGTCGAGGAGAATGCTGTGGACGGCGGCGCCGGCTCCGCCGTGGCCGAGGCCCTGGCCGCGCAGCGCATCCCGTGCGACATCCTGCACCTGGGCCTGCCCGACCGGTTCGTGGAACACGGCGATCCGGCCCTGCTGCTCAAGGCCTGCGGGCTGGACGCCCAGGGCGTGCTGGCGTCCATCCAGGCCCGGCTGCACCGGTAGGCCCGGGGCCTGCGGCTATAATCCGCAGTCCGGTTCGCAGGCCGCTGCCTGCCCGATTCGAGGCAACCTCACCCATGAATTCACGCGACACGATGGCCATTCCCGATGTGCAAGGCTCGGCCGACACCCGCCGGCTCGCCATCGACCGGGTGGGCATCAAGTCGATCCGTCACCCGGTCCGGGTCCGCGACCGCAGCGGCGGCATCCAGCACACCGTCGCCCACTTCAACATGTACGTGCACCTCCCGCACAACTTCAAGGGCACGCACATGTCGCGCTTCGTGGAGATCCTCAACGCCCACGAGGGCGAGATCTCCGTCGAATCCTTCGAGCCCATGCTCCGGCACATGGTGAAGCGGCTCGAGGCGCAGTCAGGCCACATCGAAATGACTTTCCCGTTCTTCATCGACAAGGCCGCACCGGTTTCGGGCGTGCGCAGCCTGATGGACTACGAAGTGACTTTCGTGGGCGAGGTGGACCAGGGCAACTACAGCTTCGAGATGACCGTCGTGATCCCGGTCACGAGCCTGTGCCCCTGCTCGAAGAAGATCTCGGACTACGGTGCGCACAACCAGCGCTCGCACGTGACCATCAAGACGCTCACGCAGGAATTCGTCTGGATCGAGGACATCGTGCGGGTGGCGGAAGAACAGGCCTCGAGCGAACTGTACGGGCTGCTCAAGCGTCCCGACGAGAAGTTCGTGACCGAGCGCGCCTACGACAACCCGAAGTTCGTGGAAGACATGGTGCGCGATGTCGCAACGGTGCTCAATGGCGACGAGCGCATCCTCGCGTACACCGTGGAGGCCGAGAACTTCGAGTCCATCCACAATCACAGCGCCTACGCGCTCATCCGCGGCGACAAGCGCGCCGGCTGACCCTCCCGCCGGCGGAGCGACAGCCGGTCAGTAGCGCTGGACCATCGTGAGCTGTTCGCGGTCGTGCTTGAGTTCGAGCCGGTTGAGGAAGCTCATGCCCAGCAGGGCGAAGGGCATGTCGGCGGATTCGTGCACGAGCCCGTCCACGTTGTTCAGGGTGATGCTGCCGACCTTCACGGTGTTGAACTTCACGCGGTAGACGATCGCCGCGCCGTTGGCCGTATTGCTGTAGCCCCGCTCGCCTTGCAGATAGTTGATGCCGAGCCGGCGGGCATCCGACTGCCCCAGGGACACCATCGTCGCGCCCGTATCCACCAGGAAGCGAATCGGAATGCCGTTGATCGCGCCCTCGGCGTAGTAGTGGCCGCCGAGGTCCGCGGCGATGGTCACAGTCGGTTTGGAACTCTTGCTGCCGCCGGCACTGAAGGAAGTCTGGCCGCCTGTGGTGAGGGTGCGGCGCTTGCCGTCCACTTCGATCACGGCGGCCTCGGACGTCGCGGACACCAGCTTCACGGCGCCGACGCTCTGGCCGACGGCGAGCGTGCGGGGCTTGCCGCCGTCGATCACGACGAGCGCCTTGCCGCTGAACAGCCCGACCACCTGCACCTCGGTGGCGTAAGCGCCACCGACAGCGCCGCCGGCGATTAGGCAGAGCGCCCAAAGTGCAATACGATTGGCTGCCCCGCCCAAGTTCTGGAAAGTTCGAATGAAACCGGTCTCCATCTTCAGACACTCTCCAACGGAAGGTCCTGGCTTTTTTGCCGAGTACCTGGACGCACGAAACATACCGTGGCGCATCGTCGCGATCGATCAGGGGGAGCCCGTCCCGACCGACCCGACTGCCTCCAGCGGGCTCGTCTTCATGGGCGGGCCCATGAGCGTCAACGACGATCTGCCCTGGATCCCGCCGGTGCTCTCCCTGATCCGTGACGCTACGGCCAAGGGGGTCCCGGTGCTGGGGCACTGCCTCGGCGGACAACTGATGTCCCGCGCCCTGGGCGGCGCGGTGACCCGCAACCCGACGAAGGAGATCGGATGGGGCGAGATCCGCGTCGAGGATAGCACCGAGGCCCGGGACTGGTTCGGCCCCGACATCCGCTCGTTCCTGTCCTTCCACTGGCACGGCGAGACCTTCTCCCTGCCCCCCGGTGCAGCCCGCATCATGGCGAGCGATTACTGCAGCAACCAGGGCTTCGTCATCGGCCCGAACCTCGGCATGCAGTGCCACGTGGAGATGACCGAGCGGCTCATCGACACCTGGTGCCTGAGCGGCCAGTCCGAGATCGACACCAGTCCCGGCCCGGCGGTTCAGCAGCCGGAGGTGATGCGCCAGGGCATCGAGCAGAAGGTGCAGGCCCTCCACGCGGTCGCCACACGGCTCTACGACCGCTGGACCCAGGGCCTCAGACGCTAGTCCGGTCGTGACGCCGCGCGAATCCCAGGTCGCCCGGGCGCTCGTCGGCGGGCAGTTCCTGCTGCTCGGCCTTTGGGTGGCCACGGGCCATGCCCTGGCGACGTCGGTGCCCGGGCAGGCGGTGCAGGCGGCGGGCTGTCTTCTGGCCGGCTGGGCCTTCGCGGTCATGACGTTTGCCCAGCGCCGGCTCTTCCGCATCTCCCCGGACCCGACCGGCCACACCGCGCTCGTGCGCCATGGCCCGTACCGGTGGATCCGCCATCCGATGTACACGTCGATCCTGCTCGTGGTCGGCGGGTCGATGGTGGAGTGGCGGACGGCAACCGGATGGATCCTGCTGGCGTCGCTCGGCGCCGTGCTGTGGAGCAAGCTGGACTTCGAGGAACGCCTGCTCCTGCAGAAGTTTCCGGACTACGCCGACTACCGGCAGCAATCCTGGCGGCTCTTTCCGATGCTCTACTGACGCGGCCTCAGCCGCGGGCGTTGCCCAGCGTCTCCGCGTGCACCTGGTCGCCGATGTGAGCGAGGAAGGCCTTCGCGACGCCGGACAGATGCTTCTGCCGGAGGTGGACCACCTGCCACGTGGAATGGATGGGGAAGGACTCCACGTCCAGGATCGCGATGTCGTCCCCGCGGCCGGCGTTCTGGTGCAGGGAGAACTGCGACAGGATGGACAGCCCGAGACCTGCCGCGACCGCTTGCTGGATCGCCACGTTGCTGCCGAACTCCATGCGGACATTGAGCTTCACACCGTGGCGGGAGAGGTGCTGCTCGATGGCCACGCGGGTGCCTGACCCGGGCTCGCGCAGGATGAAGCGCTCCTCCGCGATGCCCGCGAGCGGCACGTTGCGGCGCTTCGCCAGAGGATGTGAGCCAGCGCCGATGATCACCAGGGGATTGTCGAGAAAGCCCTGCACGGCCAGGTCGAGATCGGCGGGGGGATTCGACATGATGTAGAGGTCGTCCAGATTCTGCTGGATGCGCTCGACCACCGTGTCCCGGTTGCCCACCACGAGCTTGATGTCGATGCCGGGATATCGTGCACAGAAGGGCGTGAGCAGGCGCGGGACGAAATGCTTCACGGTGCTCACCACGGCGAGCCGCAGCACACCGCTCTTCAGCCCCTTGAGTTCGCTGACTTCGTCCTCGAACTGGCGCCACTCGCGCTGCATGGCCTGCCAGCGCGCGTAGAGAAGCTTGCCGGCTTCGGTCAGGTACACCTTGCGCCCGACCTGTTCCAGCAGCGGCAGCCCGACGCTGTCGGTGAGCTGGCGGATCTGCTGGGAGACCGCCGGCTGGGAGAGACAGAGTTCCTCGGCCGCCCGCGTGAAATTGCCGCACTGCGCCACCGTGGCGAACACCTGCAACTGCCGCAAAGTGAAGTGCATGCCGACGGAGGAGTACGTCTCGCGTTGAACTTGCCGTGATTCTAGGCAAGGTCCGGCCAATTGTCGCGGTCGCGACGAAGTTGCTGCCGGAAGGACCAGCCGCGAGAATCCGGCGGGAGCTCCGTGCCCGTCGTTACGTTCGCCCCGCCACCGGCCGTGCGGCCGGCAGCATCAGGATGCGGGTCAGCCGATGGCGGCGGCCTTCTCCAGCAGCGCCCTGGCCATGCGAATGCTGGCGATGTCGATGAGCCGGCCATCCAGGGACACGGCGCCCTTGCCTTCGCGGGCGGCCTGATCCATGGCCTCCATGATGCGGCGCGCCTTCGTGACTTCGGCCTCGGACGGCGTGAACACTTCGTTCGCCAGCGCGATCTGCGACGGATGGATGGCCCATTTGCCTTCGTATCCCAGGACCGCCGCACGATTCGCGGCGGCCTTGAAGCCTTCGGGATCTCCGAAATCGCCGAAGGGGCCATCCACCGGGCGCAGCCCGTACGCGCGGCACGCCACCATCATCCGCGTCTGCGCCGCATGCCAGGGATCGGTCCAGAAAGTTTCTCGCCGGCCCTCTGCATCGCGGTCCGTGAGCACCACGGAATCCTTGTTCACGCCGCCGATCACCGTCGTGCGGGCTCGCGTCGAGGCTGCGTAGTCCGCCACCCCGAAGGACATCGCCTCCAGGCGTCGCGAGGACTGGGCGATGGCTTCCACGTTCGCCATGCCCAGCGCGGTCTCGATGAGCACTTCAAAGCCGAGGCGCTTCGTGGTGCGACCCATTGCCGCCTCGATCTGCGTGACCAGCATGTCGATCGCGTACACGTCCGCCGGTGTCCCGACCTTGGGGATCAGCAGCATGTCGAGGCGGGGACAGGCTTCCACGACGTCGATCACGTCGCGGTACATGTAGTGCGTGTCGAGCCCGTTGATGCGCACCATCATCGTCTTGGTGCCCCAGTCCACCTCGTTCAGCGCCTGGATGATGTTCGTGCGCGCGCGCGCCTTGTCGTCGGGCGCGACGGCGTCCTCGAGATCGAGGAACACGACGTCTGCGGCGGATGCCGCGGCTTTCTCGAACATGCCCGGATTGGAGCCGGGGACGGCCAGTTCCGAACGGTGCAGGCGCGGGGTGGCCTGCTCGATGACGGTGAAACTCATGGGGGACTCCGGAACGGGGGAAGGTCTGCGTTGTTGAGAGAGGTCAGCCGGTCGAGCCGAGGCCCGCGGCCGCGCAATTGAGCGAGAGGAGGAGCGCGGTGCGGACGTCGTCGCCACCGCCCTCGCGGAAGTCGCGCAGGAGCTGCACCTGCTGTCGGCTTACCGCATTCATCGTGGGAAGGCGGCGCGCCTGGCGGCGGCTGTGCGCACCGAGGCGCTCGCCAAGCGTCGTCTCGCCGGTCACGCGGAGCACCATGCTGCAGGTCAGCGCGAACTCATCCTCCACGGCGGAGAACACGGACTGCCGCACAGCCTCGTCGCCCACGAGTCCGGCGAAGGCGCGGGCGACGTCGAGGTCCACGGTGAGCAGCGTCTTCTCCACCTCGTCGATCACGAGGCGGAAGGGCCGGAAGCCGTGGAACATGCGACGCAGCAGCGCGAGGCCGGCTTCGCCGCGGACATCGAGGAACCCGAGGATGCCCGAGCCCACGCCGTACCAGCCGGGCACCATGTGCCGGTTCTGCGACCACGCGAACACCCAGGGGATCGCGCGCAGATCCGACAGGGCGCAGGCGCGACCGCGACGAGCGGGTCGGGAGCCGAGATTGAGCAGCGACCACTCCTCGAGCGGGCTCGCCGCCTGGAGGTAGGGCAGCAGCCCCGGTGATTCGACGAGCCGACGGTACGCGGTCCACGACAGGCTGGAGAGCGCTTCCATCGCTTCGTGATACTCGTGCCGAGGTATCGACGTGTCGTTGCGACCGGCGCGCAGCACGTGGTCCACGACAGCCGACGCCATCAGTTCCACCTGATGGGCCGCCGTGCCGCGATTGGCGTACTTGAGCGAGACGACCTCGCCCTGCTCGGTCACGCGGAACTGGCCGCGGACGGAGCCGTCGGGCAGCGCCGCGATGGCATCCCCGGTGGGCGCGCCGCCGCGACTGCCCGACCCGCCGCGGCCGTGGAAGAACGCGATCGTCACGCCGAGTTCGCGCCCGAGGCGGGTCAGCGCGCTCTGCGCCTTGAAGAGTTCCCAGTTGGCCGCGAGGTAGCCGCCGTCCTTGTTGGAATCGGAGTAGCCGATCATCACTTCCTGCTGCGCCTGGCGTCCGTGCACGGTTCGCTGCACGAGCGGCACGGCCAGCAGATCCCGCAGCACAGCGGGGGCGCGTCGCAGATCGTCGATCGTCTCGAACAGCGGCACCACCGGGAGACTGCATCGCTCCACGCCGGCAGCGTCCGTATACAGGCCGGCGAGCTTCGCGAGCAGATAGACGCCGAGCACATCGGCGGCGGTGCGCGTCATGCTCAGGATGAGCGCGCCGAAGGCCTCGCGGTCGACGGCTTGGCGGAGTTCGGCGATCGTGCGGAACGTCGTCAGGGTTTCCTCGGCGTCGGCGGGCAACCCGTCGAGCGCCGGTGCACCGGAAAGCGGTGTCGCGAGTTCCGCGAGCAGCCAGCGTTTCCACTCCGCGCTGTCGGCGGGCGGCGGTTCGCTGTCCGGGTGACGTCGCCGATGGATCTCCGCGAGTGTCGCGTTGATGCGGCCCGAGTTCTCGCGGATATCCAGTCGCACCGTGGTGAACCGGAAGACGCTCACCTCGCGCCAGAAGGGATCGAGGCGCGTCGTCGCGAGGCGGTCGGCGCCGGCCCGACGCAAGGCGTCGCGCATCGCGGCGATGTCGGCGAGAAGATCCTCGACGGTGCGGTACCCGGTGTCGTCCAGCGCGGGCTCGTGCCGTTCCGTGGAGGCAATGGTCACGTCGAGGCGCGCGGCCATGCAGCTCAGGAACTGCCGGAACAGCTCGCCCGGATTCCGGGCTGTCACTCGCTCGCCCGCCGGGTGCGCGGCGAGGGCGCGTGCGACGGTCGCGCGGAACGTCTCGGGAATGGCAAGCGCGTTCTCGGTGATGCTGAGTTCGTGGATGAGTTGCGACACGCGCGCGCGATAGCGGCGCAGTGCGCACAGGCGCGTCTGCCACACGGCCCGGCGCGTGACGGCACTCGTGGCGTACGGATTGCCGTCCCGGTCACCGCCGATCCACGAACCGAACGTGATCATGGGCGCGAGGTCGCAGGGCTCGCCGGGGAACAGCGACGAGAAGGCGCTCTCCAGCCGGCCCAGCACCGAGGGGACCACGTCGAACAGCGTTTCCTCGAAGAAGTGCAGACCCCACGCGACTTCCTGGTCCACGGTGGGCTTCTCGAGCTTGAGTTCCCCCGTGAGCCACACCAGTTCGATCTCGTCGCTGATGGCGCGGCGGATGTCGTCGCGCTCGCGGTCGGTCCAGTGCGAGTACTCCAGCTCCAGCAGGCGGCGGTAGATGTGGCGATGGCGCTCGAGCACGGTCACGCGACGGGACTCTGTCGGGTGCGCGGTGATCACGGGCCGGATGCGAATGCTCGTCAGGGCCGCGCGGATTTCCTTGGGCGAGAGCCCCTGGTCGGCAGCGGTGCGCAGCACGTGCGCGAACGTGTCGGGCGCGAGACCGCTCACGCGTTCCGTGTCGCGCCGGCGGCGCATGTCTCGGTTCTGCTCGGCAATGGCAAGGAGCGCGAACCACAGCGCCTCGGCCTGCAGCGTCCGCGCGAGGAGCTTCGGGGAGCGCGCCTGGCTCAGTCCTTCGCCACGGAGAATCGAGGCGACCTCAGGGTCGTGCCGCCCGACGACTTCCAGGAGCGCCGAACGCAGGAACGCGGAGCGCGAGAAGTCCTGCTCGGGCGCGGCGACGGCCGCTGCGCCCGGGACGCCCGCGTCGATGAGTGCCGTCATCGCGGACTCCCGCGGTCAGGCGGCGCGCGCCAGGGCCCGGGCGACGGTCGTCCCCAGTTCCGCGGCGCTCGGCGCGACGTGCAGTCCGAAGGAACGCATGATCTCCGCCTTCTCGGCGGCCGTGTCGCCCACGGCGGAGATGATCGCGCCGGCGTGACCCATGCGGCGACCCTTCGGTGCCGTGAGGCCCGCGACGTAGCCGACCACGGGCTTGCGCATGTTCTCCTTCGCCCACTGCGCGGCTTCGGCTTCCTGGGGCCCGCCGATCTCGCCGATCATCACGACCGCATGCGTGTCGGGGTCCTCCTCGAACCGAGCGAGGTGGTCGAGGAAGGAACTGCCGTTGATCGGGTCGCCGCCGATGCCGACGCTGGTGCTCACGCCGATGCCCAGCGCCTTCATCTGCGCTGCGGCTTCGTAGCCCAGGGTGCCGGAACGGGAGACGATGCCCACGTTGCCGGGAAGATAGATGTGGCCGGGCATGATGCCCAGCATCGCCTTGCCCGCGCTGATGATGCCGGCGCAGTTGGGGCCCACGATGGTCGTGCGCCGTTCCTTCGGATAGCGGCGCAGGTAGCGCTTCACGCGCATCATGTCCTGCGCGGGAATGCCGTCCGTGATGACGCATACGAGGCGCAGGCCCGCGTCGGCGGCTTCCATCAGCGCGTCGGAGGCGAACGCCGGCGGCACGAAGGCGAGGCTTGCCTCGGCGCCGGTCGTGTCCACGGCGTCCTTCACGGTGTTGAACACCGGCCGGTCGAGATGACGCTGGCCGCCTTTGCCGGGCGTGACGCCGCC
>CAZEDA010000107.1:0-9820 GCA_964510915.1 uncultured Rhodocyclaceae bacterium
CCCGAACCGCCGCCTCCGCCGCCCCCGCCGCCGGAACCGCCGAAGCCCAAGAAGAAGAAACCGGATCCGCCCAAGCCGCCGGAGCCGCCGAAGCCGGACGAGAAGCCGCTGCCCGTTCCCGAGCCGCCCAAGCCGCCGGAACCCGAGCCGCCGCCTCCGCCCCCGCCGCCTCCCGAGCCGCCGCCTCCGCCACCGGATCTGCCGCCGCCCGACAAGCGCGCGAAGCCGGTGAAGAAGCCGCCGGCCGTGTATCCCAAGGACGCCCTCACGCAGGGTACCGAGGGCAAGGTACGGGTGCGCCTGCTCGTGAGCGCCGCCGGCAAGGTGCTCAAGACGGAGGTCATCGAATCCATTCCGCCCGGGGTGTTCGACTACTCGGCGACGAAGGCCGCCAAACAGTACGTGTTCCCGCCGGCCGATGACGGCGTGGAAGAGTTCGAGATCGATCAGGTGTTCGTCTATCGTATTCAGGATGACCGCTATGGACCGGAGGCGACGAAGGCGCCGGTGAACCAGGGCGAGTCCGAGGGGACGAAGCCGGAGGGGAGCAAACAGTAAGGGCAGGGTGCCCTCGGGCAGCAGGCAGCAAGGGAAGGACTGCGGGCATACGGCCATGCCCGCTGCCGCCGCGGAACGCCGCGGGCGGCTTGCCCGGTGCCAATCGGGCAGTTTCATCGGAAGGAGGGATCGGACATGGCGAATCAGGCTCGAACGATCACCTTGGCGACCGTGCGTGCCGCCTTTGCACGCGGTGCCGTGAAGGAGGTGGAGCAGTTGCTCGATCAGTTGCCGCCCGACGAAGCGGCGACACCGGATGCGCTCAATCTCGCGGGCAGCGTGCATCTGGCCAACAAGCGACTGGAAGACGCGCGCCGCTGCTACGAGCAGGCCGTCGCGCTGGCGCCGGAGTTCAGCAAGGCCCACTTCAACCTGGGCCTGGTCGCCCTCCATTCCGGTGACCTGCAGGGGGCCGCCCAGGGGATCGGCAGATCCCTCGAACTGGAACCCGGCAATGCCGACGAGCATCTGCTCCTCGGCAACGTGCTCCAGGCGCTCGGCCGGACCGACGAGGCCATCGCCCAGTGGACGCAGGCCACGGAACTGGCGCCGGATGCCGCGGCGGCATGGGTCAACCTGGGCAGTCACATGCGGGCCCGGGGGCAGACAGCGGCTGCGCTGGTCGCGCTCGAGCGCGCGACCCAAGTCGAGCCGGACATGGCCGTGGCCCATCTCGAACTCGGCATCGCCCGCACCGCCGCCGGCCGCTGGGACGACGCCCTGTCGTCCTTTGCCACCGCGAGACGCCTGGACCCCGACGCGCTTCCGATCGTGCTTCACGAGGCGGATGCCCTGCGCCTGTCGGGCCGTGTGGAGGCGGCGCGCTCGGCGCTCATCGCCGCGCAGACGAGACACCCGGAGGCCGGGGAGATCTCCAAGGCCCTCGGGCTCATCGCGCTTTCCGAAGGGCTCCGGGAGGAGGCGGCCGCGCACTACCGCGCCGCGCTGGCGCGATTGCCCGACGACGCGGAAGTGCGCCATCTGCTCAGTGCCGCCGAGGGGCGTCCGTCCGAGACCGCGCCGCCCGAATACGTGCGCAATCTCTTCGATGCGTTCGCCGACCGGTTCGATGCCGAACTGCGTTCCGACCTGCGCTACACAGTGCCGCCGATGCTGGCGACGGAACTGCGCACGGCCTGGGGCGTGGCACCCGGCCCCATGCGTGCGGTCGATCTCGGGTGCGGCACAGGCCTGATGGGCGTGGAACTGCGGCCCGACTGCTCCCGCCTCGTCGGCGTCGATCTGTCGCCGCGGATGCTGGAACAGGCGCGGCTGCGAGGCGTGTACCACGAACTCGTCTGCGCCGATCTGCTGACCTACCTCGACGCCTGCGGCACAGGCTCCTTCGACATGGTGACGGCGGCGGACGTGTTCGTCTACGAATCGCGCTTCGGCATGGTGTTCGATCAATGCCGGCGCGTGCTCGTGCCGGGTGGCTGGCTCGCCTTCTCCATCGAGACGCATCTCGAAGCCGGGGGCGCGATGTCGCTCCTGCGTCCGAGCGGACGCTTCGCGCAGGATGGGGACGCCCTGGCCCGTCTCGCGGAACGGTCGGGTTTCGACGTGGTCGTGCGCCGGGTCCTCGTGCTGCGATGGGATCACGGTGTCCCGGTCGAGGGAGAGGTCGTCGTCCTGCGTCGACGGGAAGAGTCGTGAGCGACTGACTGCCGCGGTGCCGCCTGGGTTCTCCGGGCCCTGGAGAGCGGGCGGAGCTTAGAATGCGGGACGGTCACCGCTCCGGTGCCGATACCACCTCCGAGGGAAGACGATGCACGATCTGGTGATTCGCAATGCCACCGTGGTGGACGGTACGGGGGCACCGATGCGCACGGCGGATGTGGCGGTGGAAGCGGGGCGCTTCCGGGCTGTCGGCAGGGACGTGGGCGCCGGGCATCGCGAGATCGACGCCAAGGGCATGCTGCTCACGCCGGGCTGGGTCGACATCCACACCCACTACGACGGTCAGGCCACGTGGGACCCCTATCTCACGCCTTCTTCCTGGCATGGCGTGACGACCGCGGTGTTCGGGAATTGCGGCGTCGGTTTCGCACCCGTGCGACCGGGGGCCGAGCGCTATCTCATCCATCTGATGGAAGGCGTCGAGGACATCCCGGAGACCGTGCTCGCCGAGGGCATCGACTTCCGCTGGGAGAGCTTCGCCGAGTACATGGATGTGCTGGATTCGATGCCGCGCATCTGCGACATCGGCACGCAGGTGCCGCACGGTGCCTTGCGCTTCTACGTGATGGGCGAGCGTGGTGTCGATCACGCCGAGCCGCCGACGGAGGCCGAGATCGCCCGCATGGGGGAACTCCTGGAACAGGCTCTCCGCGCCGGGGCGCTGGGCTTCACCACCTCACGCACGACCAAACACCGGACGAAGGACGGCCGCTTCACACCGGGGCTGAGCGCGGCGGAACCGGAACTCACGGGTATCGCGCTCGCCATGCGTCGTGCGGGCACGGGCGTGATCGAAGTCAACTCGGACTTCGGCGACGGCGATTTCGAGAAGCTTCGCGCCGCCGCCGAGATCGCGCAGCGTCCGCTTTCCGTGCTGCTGCTCCAGGTCCACAACGCGCCCGATCTGTGGAAGGACACGCAGGCGCGCATCCACGAGGCACGCCGCCAGGGGCTCGAGGTGACCGGGCAGGTCGGCTCGCGGCCCATCGGCGTGATGATGGCGCTCGAAGGCTCCGTCCATCCGTTCGTGACCCACCCGCTGTGGGTGGCGATGAGCGCGATGACGCCGGCCGAGCGCTACGCGGCCATCGTTTCCCAGCCCGAACTTCGCCGACGCCTGTGGGCGGAACTGCCGGACAACGAGCACACGCGCTGGATCGCCGCCATGCTGCCTCGTACGTTCCGCATCACCATGCCGGTCGACTACGAGCCTTCCATGGCGGACAGCGTGACGGCCATCGCCGAGGCGGCGGGGCGCAACGTCTTCGACGTGGTGCTCGAGATGCTGCTCGAAGAAGACGGGAAGGCGCTGCTGATGAACACCTTCGAGAATTACTTCGATGGCGATCTGGAAGTGGTGCGCACGCTGCTGGAGGACCCGGCGACGATTTCCGGCATTGCGGATGCCGGCGCGCACGTGGGCTACATCTGTGACGCGAGTTCGGCCACCAGCATGCTCACGCACTGGGTCCGCGACCGGCGGCGCGGCAGCAGGCTCGGTCTCGAGTTCCTGGTGCGCAAGCAGACCCGCGACACCGCGCACGCCTACGGCCTCACGGATCGCGGCGTGATCGCCCCCGGTCTGCGCGCGGACTTCAACATCATCGACTTCGATGCGCTGCAGGTGCTGCGACCGGAGATCACCTACGACCTGCCCGCGGGCGGGCGCCGGTTCGTGCAGAAGGCGAAGGGGTACCGCCACACTTTCGTGGCCGGGATCGAAGTGATGCACGACGGCGAGGTGACCGGCGCCCTGCCGGGTCGCCTGGTGCGCGGCCCGCGCTGACGGTCAGCGCGTCCTGCGGCCGAGCGGATACGCCGTGCAGAACCGCTCGACGATCGCGCGCAGCCGGTCATCGAGCCTCGCGAGCGTCTGCGCGCGGATGTCCTCGGGGACGCCGCCGTAGAACGGCTCGGCGATGGCGCCGGCGATGGCGGCCATCGTGTCGGCGTCACCGCCGACGGATATCGCGTTGCGAACCGCATCTTCGAAGCTGTCGGACTCCAGGAACGCGACGATCGACGGCGGGACCGACCCGGCACAGGAACTGTCGAATTCGTGGCGGGCCCGGATGTCGTCCAGGGACTGGTCGAGCGGGTAGCGGAAACGGCCGGACACGTAGCGACGGATCTCGTCCTTGGACTGTCCGCTTCTGGCGAGGAACACGCAGGCCGCCACGGCCTCGGCGCCGGCAACTCCTTCCTCGTGGTCGTGGGTGATCGCCGCATTGGCGCGAGCGTGGAGAATCACGTCGTCCAGGGTGTCGAAGGCATGGGCGATCGGGGCGACCCGCATGGCCGCACCGTTGCCGAAGCTGTGATAGGGCTCGCGCTGCCGCCGGAATGCCCAGTGCACGAAACTGCCACCGAAACCCGCGCCCGGATAGCGCTCGAACCAGCGGTGAAACCCGTCGATGCAATCGGTGCGATCGAGCAGATGTTCCGCCACCGCGATCGAGAGGATGGTCTCGTCGGTGAAGGTGCTCGCGGGCATGAAGAGGGGGAATTCCTTGGTCTTGGTGCCCGCCCACTCGTGCACCGATCCCACCACGTCGCCGACGATCGCGCCTAGCACGGGCATCCGTCCCGGATCCCGGCGCAGCGTGCCGGGCGTGCCTGCTGCACGAACCGGTGCCCCCCGTGGCTCATCGTCATCTTCTTCCCTCTGGCCGGACTTCGGCCGCCGTGCTCGCGGGGCGTTGGAACGGCCGCCCCGTCTCCGTGATTGCCGTCAGCATAGCGCGGACATGCCGAAACCCGCGGTGACAAAATCACCGCGGAAGTGGTGACGTAGTTCCTTGACTAAACGCGCGGAAGGCAGTACTGCGGAGGCCGACAGGAGCGGGTGCGATCAGGACGGACTGTTTTGCGGGCGGGGAGGGCGCCGGCGGGGCGGAACTCGCTCAGGCGCCGGCCTTGAAGGACTTCGGGGGAGGGCGGCGGATGACGATGCGGTCGTCGTCGGTTTCGAGGTAGCCGCCGGCGCGCAGCTCCGCCATGATCCGGCTCACCATTTCCCGGGAGGCGCCGATGCGCTTCGCAATTTCGGAATGGGGCAGCGCAGGCATGATCACCAGTTCGCCATCCACGTCCTGCGCCCGTTCCAGCAGCAGATTGGCGACACGGCCGTAGACGTCGAACAGCGCGAGACTGCCCACCGTGCGCGTGAGGCTGCGGATGCGGCCGATCAGCATGCGGATGAACTCGGCGGCGACGTCGGGGCGATCGGCGAGAAAGGCCTCCATCTGCTCGCGCGTGATGACCGCGAGGCGGCACTTGGTGATCGTGCGTACGGTGGCGGACCGGGGGCCGTTGTCGAGCATCATCTCGCCGAAGTGCTCGCCGGGGCCATGTTCATTCAGGAGCACCTCGCGGCCATCCTCCTCCGTGAGCAGGACGCGCACACGACCCTCCAGCATGACGAACATCGTGTTGCCGACATCCCCGGCGCTGATGATCTCGGTGTTCGCGCGGTAGCTGCGAAGCGTACCTACCGCCGCGAGTTCGTCGACGTAGCGAGTGGGCAACTGCCACGAGGTGGCATCGGCGGCGTCACTGCCCGGCGGGTGGCGATCCGGAGCCATCAGGATTTCGCTCCCGATCGCGCGGCGAGGAACCGTGCCATCGCAGCCTGCGGTTCACCGCTTTCGTACGCGGTCTTCTGCGCGGCGATTGCCGCAAGCAGTGCGGCATCGAAACCCGGTTGCGTGAGGGCACGGAAGCGCTGCTTCGTGAGCCGCATGGCCGTGGGGGGGAGGGCGGCGAGCTTCGTCGCGAGTTCCATTGCCGTCGGCAGCACGTCGGCGCGCGGAACGACGCGCGTCAGAAGACCCAGTGCGTACGCGCGCTGCCCGTCGATGAGATCGCCCAGCATCGACAGCTCGACGTTGTCACCGTACCCGAGGTATTGCGTCATCAGCTGCGAGCCGACGATGGAGGCCAGGCCGGCCTTGATCTCCGGCTGACCGATGCGCATTTCCGGAAAGCCGACGCGCAGATCGCAGCACAGTCCGATCTGGAATCCGGCGCCCGCCGCGACACCATTGAATGCGGCGACGGCGGGTTTGTCGAGATCGCGCACCGCCTGGTACATGCGATGGTTGTTGCGCAGCCATCCTTCCACGTCGTCGATGGTGTAGCGGACGGTCTCGCCGAGGTCCTGGCCCGAGCAGAATCCCTTGTCACCGGCGCCCGTGATGACCACGGCGCGAATGGATTCGTCGCCGTTCGCCGCGGTCAGCGCGGTGATGAGCGCCTCACGCAGGGCAGTATCGATTGCGTTCAGGGCTTCCGGCCGGTCGAGAACGATCGTGCGGATCGGGCCGGTGTCGCGCGTGGACAGCACGCTCACGCCGCGGCCCCGGCTCGACAGGCCTGCGGTGCGCAGAGGCGGGGAAACGGCGAAAAAGGCGGCATGGAACGGGGCTCCGAAACGGGGGCGGGGCTCGGATGCGGACGGCGCCGGCGGGCTTCGTCCTGCGTCTGCGACCGAGTTTCCCCGGAGATGCGCCTCAGTGCAACCTGGGGAGGCTCGGCACAATCAGGGCGCCGCGCAATCCGCGCGGGTTGTGCGGACCTTCCCCGGTGGCACGTCAGTTGACGTTCTGCTCGGGGACGACGTCCAGCAGTTCCACCTCGAACAGCAGCGTGGAGTCCGGAGGAACCATGCCGTAGGCGAGCCGGCTGCCGTAACCGAGCCGGGGCGGAACGAGAAGCGTGCGGCGTCCTCCCACCTTCATGCCCAGAACGGCCCGATCGACACCGGTGATCATTCTGTTCACGCCGATCAGCACGGAAAGCGCATAGCCGCGATCGATGGTGCTGTCGAACTTGAGTCCCTTGCGCTCGGGGGCGTTGAGGTCATAGACCCAGCCTTCGTAGTGGATGACGACGAAGCGCCCGCGCGTGGCCTCGGTGCCCGTGCCGGCGACACGATCGACGACGATGGTCTTGTCCGTTGCCCGGTCGGGCAGCGTGTCGGCGAACTCGACGTAGCGGTCCTGGGCTGCCGCTGCCGTGGCTACCAGGGCCAGGACGAACGACAGGAGCAGTCTGGGCAGGGCGGACATCATGGAGAAACGGTCGATCCGGTCGGGAAGGCCCCGGAATATAACCCAGGGGAACTCCGTGAAGGGCACCACACCCTACGATATCCGCGGACGTCGTGCGGACCTTCCCTAGATTCGTCGCAGCATGGGGCGCAGCTGCTCCCGGCGGGGCAGATGCCGCGGATCGAGGTCGAGGCACTGGATCTCGGGACCCAGCAGCTGCGCTTCCGGCGACGTGCCCGGGAGACCGCCCTCGCGGAGCATCACCACGGCGATGGGGGTGAAGTCCTGCCGGCACAGCACCAGATCGAACACGCGATCCCGGCCGGGCGCCACGGTGGCGATACCGCCGAGGCGCGATGCGGAGACGTTCGGGAACACGAGCAGTTCCGGAAACGTGGACCGTACCAGCAGGTAGGTGAGCTTGAGCGGGCCCTGGAGCAGGGCGGGGGAGCCGGATTGCGGTGACGGAGGTACCGGCAGGGCGGGGGCGGCGGGTTCGGGGTCGGCAGCGGGGGCGGCCGGAGCGGCAGCCGCGAGAGCGGACGACGACGGGATCGAGGCGGGCGCCGCGCCGGTGCGATGCGCCGCGATGATCTGCTCGAGTTCGTTGGCGCTGGGACGTTCCTTGCGCCGCCCGATCTTCTCCAGCTTGAAGCCGGACCCGCCGCCGT
This sequence comes from uncultured Rhodocyclaceae bacterium, assembly GCA_964510915.1. Taxonomy (GTDB): domain Bacteria; phylum Pseudomonadota; class Gammaproteobacteria; order Burkholderiales. The sequence continues at coordinate 7,961 of CAZEDA010000107.1, forward strand.
CCCCGCGCATGCTGCCCATGAACCGGAACCAGGCAATGAGGATCCCGATCATGATGACGAAACCCAGGACCACCTTGAACCAGTTCATGGCCTCTGGCTTCCCGGGTGGCGGGAGTCGGACGGCGGTAGTCGACGTTCGGCAATCCGGTTCAAATGACTCGACGCTCCAGACGTTGGGGCCGGCGCGGACGACGAAGCTGAGCGGTGAACGCGGATGCTCCGGTTCCGGTGGCCGCCCGATCCGCACTCGCGCCGCGACGCCGGATCAGCCGGAAGTGTACCGGCAGCGCTCGCTCTCGGCAGTCCGAATGCATAGAATCGAGGTTTAACGTCATTGCGACAGGAGGTGTTCCATGGGAGCAGGTGATTCGCGTACCCGCCGCGGCAAGATCAACATCGGAAGCTACGGCAATTCGCGCCCCCATCGTGCGAAGAAGCCGGCGGCGCCTGCCCCGAAGGCCGGTTCCAAGCCCCGCGGCAAGTGAAGTCGAAGTAGCGTTGAGGCGGCGGCGCGGCCCTGTCCGTGCCGCTGACCGCCACCGACCGCGGCTAGTGTCCGACGGTCGGGTCCGACAGTCCGGAATCAGCGGCGTATCGCGCCGCACTGCTCGAGCGGCAGGAAGGCCTGTGCCATCCACTCCTGCTGCAGCGCCTTGGGCACCTCCGCCCGATAGCGAATCCCCACCGCATTGGTGTTCTCGTGGAAGATCTCGTAGACGATGCGCCGCGAATCCGGTCGCGGTGTCGCGCTCTCCGAGGGATCGAGATAGACGATCAGCTTCTGCTTGACGTGCGGCTGGCCGGTGGGTTCCAGCTTCCAGTAGGACCCATCCGAGGCCGGCAGCGTGCTGAACGTCGAGCGGATCGAATCGCCGAGGCAGGGCATGACACTCAGCAGCGAGCGCTGGATCGTCGCGGCCCCCACATTGCTCCCCGTCTGGAGGCTGACGCCGGCACCACTACCCCAGCCACTGCCGCCACAGGCGCCGACCGAGAGTGCGAGGCCGACGAGTACGAATCGGGATACGGTCGAAACTGTGCTCATGCCGCACTCGGGAAGCAGGCCGGGCCGAGGGGCTCGAAGCTCTTGTAGGTCAGAATGAACTCCTGGTGTCCGAGAGCTTCCGATTTCGTCGGCTCCCCGTTGGCGACCCGCAGTATGAGGTCGTAGATTTCGCGGCCCACCTCGTCCAGCGTAGCCCGCCCCTCCAGAATGCGACCGGCATCGACATCCATGTCGCCGGCCATGCGCTTGTAGGTATCCGGATTCGCGCACACCTTGATGACTGGCGCGAGTGCGGAACCGACCACGGAACCTCGGCCGGTGGAAAACAGCGTGAGATGGCTCCCGCACGCGATGAGTTCGGCGATCTCGGCGTTGTCGCTGATGTTCGGGAAGCCGAAGCGTGCCTCGCCGTCGGGGACCACGTCGAGCAGGTACAGCCCGCCGGCGACGGGGACGTCCCCCGGCTTGATGATCCCCGAGATGACGGACTGCCCCGACTTGGCATAGGCCCCGAGGGACTTCTCTTCGATGGTCGTGAGTCCGCCGTCCGCGTTGCCCGGTCCGATGCTCGCGTGGCCGTAGATGGCGTAGTACTTGGCGGCCTTGGCGACGGTATTGACGATCTCCTTGCCCAGCGCCGGGTTCTGCGCACGCTCCGCCATCCAGTGTTCCATGCCGATGAGCTCACCCGTTTCCTCGAAGATGCAGGTGGCGTTGCGCTCGACGAGGAAGTCGAAGGCGCGGCCCATCGCGGGGTTCGCGGTGAGGCCGCTGGTCGCATCGGAACCGCCGCAGATCGTGCCGACGACGAGTTCGTCGATCGCCATCTCGACGCGCGGCGTGTTCTGCAGTTG
>CAZEDA010000108.1:0-9781 GCA_964510915.1 uncultured Rhodocyclaceae bacterium
TACCAGTACCAGTAGGGGAAGTGGCCCATGTAAGGGCGGTACGGGTAGGGCGGTCCCCAGCCCCATCCCCAGCCGCCACCCCAGTACATGTTCTGGTAGCGCATGCGGGCATCGAACTCCACCGCACGCAGGTAGCGGTTCTGCAGGTGATCCAGGACTTCGTCCGGCACGCCGTCCTGCTTGAGTCGCGCGTACTGGGAGCCGTTGAGGGCCAGGACGGTGCGCGTACGGTCGATCTCCTTGTTGATCTCCTCGGCGGGTGTCCCGTCCTTTGCCATCTGCACGACCTGTTCGACCGTCAGAGGAGGCGGGCGGTTGATCATTCCGGCGCAGCCGGACAGCAGCGTCGCAAACGCGAGTGCGGCAAGCAGACGGTACCAGCGGCCTGCGCGATTTTCAGGGCTCTGGCGTAGGGGACTCGACATGGGGGGCTCTCCGACAATAGAGGTAGGCGCCGAGCGCGGCATAGATCACGATGAGCCCGTGCAGCGCCTTCGGGCTTTCCAGGGCGGGCAGGCCGGCAAGGCTCCGCGCGACGGCTGTCCCGAGTTCCGCGAGCACGACCACTCCCACGAACGCCAATCCCACCGGAACGGTGGACGAGCCTTCCGCCACCGGGATCAGGCGCTTCGCGAGGGGGCCCGCGACGACCGGCAGGAACAGCGCCACCAGCGCAAAGGGCGCGAACATGGCCCCGGAGATCGACACCAGGCCGTCGGCCTTGCCGGACCACGCACCGGCCAGGTACGACAGCGCGTTGACGGCGATCTGCGCGCCGAGGGCGATGAAGACGGCGACGAGGCCCAGGGGTTTCCAGTCGGCAAGGCGCATGGTGCTCACGGTGATTGGAGTGTTCCGGCGCCAATCGGTTCGGTGGCAGTCATCGGGGTGTGTCCGAAGTGATCTGGATCAAATCCATGGGTCCGGCGATGGAGTCTGATGTCATCATGGTCGGAGAAAGGGCGTGTGCGGTGCTCCCCCGTTCCGACACGACATTGCGCAAAGAGGAAAACTCCATGAAATCCCCCGTACTCACGGCATTGTCCCTGGCGGCCGGCGCCTACGCCGCTCTGGCGGCCCCGACGGCACTGGCAGGCGATCTGAGCCGCGGCAAGAGCCTGCACGACACATTCTGCATCGCCTGCCATTCGCCGGTCGTCTACCAGCGGAAGGATCGCCTCGCGGACTCCTACCTGGAAGTCCGCCAGCAGGTGGAGCGCTGGCAGGGCAACGCCCGGCTGCGCTGGTCGTCCTACGACATCGAGAGCGTGACGGACTATCTGGCGGACAAGTACTACAAGATCCCGTACTGAGCGGGGCTCAGGCCTGGGAATCGGGCTCGAGCTGGCGCTCGAGCCAGGTGATCTGGTCCTTGAGCAGCAGCTTGCGGCGCTTGAGGCGCTTCAGCTGCAGTTCGTCGTACAGCGGCAGCCGCGCCAGGTGCGAGATCGCCTGGTCGAGGTCGTGGTGTTCCACCCGCAGGACTTCCAGGCGGTGGAGAATGGCTTCGAATGCTTCGGCTTCGCCTTCCATCAGGGCTCCGTGGAAACGGGCGTTCTGCCCAGCACGATATCGAACCGGCCGGCGAGCGAGCTGCCCGGGTTCGGAGACGGCGCAAGCGCCACCACCAGGGATTCCCGCGCGCGGCGGTCACGCACCGCCCGCAGCAGGAAGTCTTTGTCGTTCTCCGGGGCGCCGGCCAGATACATCTGCGTGTAGAACCGGCTGCGTCCGGGGACCTGCACGGAGAAATGGATGTGCGGCGCCCGTCCCGGATACGCCACGGGCTTCACCGTGCGGAAGCGGTAGGCACCCTGGGCGTCCGTGATTGTCTGCCCGAAGCCCTGGAAATTGGGGTCGATGGGCGCGTCGGAGTCGTCGTGCGGATGATGGTAGCGTCCGTGTCCGTTGACCTGCCAGATCTCCAGGGTCGCACCGGGCACCGGGCGGCCTTCCGTGTCCACCACCCGACCCGCGACGTCCGTGATGACCCCCGCCGCAGTCCCCGCGCGCCCGCTCACCGTCACTAGGTCGTTGTCGCGATCGAGGGGCAGCGTCAGCGGGTAGAAGGGTCCCTGCATCTGTGCGGGCGTGGCCATCAGTTCGGCCAGCGCGAGGCGAGAGCCGGTCGCGGCGGCGACTGCCGTCGCTGCACCGCTCAGGACGACGGCGCGGCGGAACGGGGAACGGGGAGGGACCGGAAAAGCCAAAGGATGCAGTGCTCTCAGTAGCGGTTGTAGATCTCGATCGCCTTCAGGATCGACTTCTGTTCCTTGATGATCGGGACCATCTTCGATTCCTTGTCGGCGTACTGCTTGAGCAGGTCCACCACCTTTTCCGCGGCGGCCTGCGGCACGACCACGGCGCCGTCGGCATCCGCGACGATGTAGTCGCCCGGGTGCACCATGACACCGCCGCACATCACCGGGATCTGCTTGTCCACGCTGACCATCCGCCCCACCGAGGTCGCCGGCCCCACGCGTCGCGCCCAGACGGGGAAGCCGATCTCGCGGATCTCGGTGATGTCGCGCACGCCGCCGTCGATGACGGCTCCGGCCAGCCCGCGAACCTTGGCGGTGGTGGCCATCAGGTTGCCCATGGCGGCGATGTCGATGCCGTCCTGCATCACGTAGACCAGGATGCTGCCCGGCTCGGCTTCGTCGAGGATCTGGAGGAAATGGTTGGGGTACTTGCGGCTGTCGTTGCGCAGCCCGGGGCGCATCAGCGCCGTGGCGGCGCGGCCGACGATCTTGCCTTCCTGGATGGGCTTCATGTCCGTGGACATCCACCCCCGCGCACCGGTCGCTTCATCGACTGCGTCGGCGACGTTCCCGGTGCTGTTGATGGGGTCGGCGAGGGCCGCGATGATCTCGGCGGGGGTCAGCGCATGGGCCGACAGCGGCAGAGCGAGACTCAGGATGACCGCGGACAACCAGCGGGGCATGGGGGCGACTCCTTCGGGGATTTCCCGAATGATACGCGACGCACCGGGCCGGTTTACCTGACGGACAGGAGGTAGGTGAGGAGGTCGCCCTTCTCCTGGGCGGTGCAGGGCCGGCCCAGGATGTAGAAGCAGTTCACGTCGAACCAGAGTTCCACCTTGTCCGGGTCGGAGAACCGGTCCGGATTGGCGGATGGCGCCAACGGCTTGATGTGCCGCCGGATCTTGGCGCGATCGCCGGGGTTGCGCGAATCCGTGAGGTGGCAGGCCCGGCATTCCGCGCGGATGGTGCCGCTGTGGCCATCGATGGTGCTGCGGGGGTCCGGACCATGACACGCGGCACACGAGTGCTCGCCGTTGGGTCCGATGACCTTCTTCTCGTAGAAGGCCCGGCCACGCTCGGCGGAGAAGCCCTTGAAGTTCGGGGCCGTGGCCGCGGCTGCGCGGTAGACTTCCAGCAGTTGTTCCGGTGTCATCGCGGCCGCGGCCAGCGAGACGAGGAAAAGACACAGGGCGATGAAGGTGCGCATGGTCGATGCCTTCCGGATCGGAGAAGGCGCAGCTTAGCGCCGTTCCGCCGTGCGCGGTGTCGCGGGTGATCGGGGGGCAGGAGACAGATGGTTTCGAACTACCGGTTTCACGGCATCTATCCGATGCAATACGCATTCTTCGGTGCGGACGGTCGGCTCGATCGCGAAGCGATGCGCAGGCAGGTGGAAGTCGCCGTTGCCGGCGGCGCGCACGGCATCGCTGCACTGGGCCTTGCCACGGAAGTCGGAAAGCTCTCGCCGGAAGAGCGCCGCTCGGTGGTGGAGTGGCTGACGCAGGACCTCGGCGGGCGGTTGCCTCTGGCGGTGACCGTGGCGCCCGGGAGCGTGGCGGAGCAGATCGCTTTCGCGCAGTTCGCCCGCGATCGCGGCGCGGCGTGGGTGATCCTGCAGCCGCCGCCTGAACGAGGCCTGCCGGAGGCGCACTACGCCGAGCACTTCTCAAGCGTGATGGCCGCCGTCGATGTGCCGATGGCGATCCAGAATGCGCCGGAGTACATCGGTGTCGGCCTCTCGGCGGAGTCCATCGCGGCGCTCGCGCGGTCGCGGCCCAACTTCACGGTGCTCAAGGGCGAGGGGCCAGTCATCGGCATCGAGACCGTTGTCCGCGCGACCGGTGGCGCGCTCGCCGTGTTCAACGGTCGCAACGGCCAGGAACTGCCGGACAACCTGCGCGCCGGATGCGCCGGGATGATTCCCGCGACCGATACCTTCGACTGGCAGGTGAAGATCTACGAGGCGTTCCGTCGGGGTGATGAAGCCGCGGCGGAGGCCATCTATCGCGAGGTGTTGCCCGCCATCATCTTCGGCATGCAGTCGCTCGATGCGCTCATCTGCTACGGCAAGCGTATTGCGGCACTGCGGATGGGGCTTGGGAAGGTGTACGACCGTGCGCCGGCCATGGCGCCGACGGCATTCGGCATGGCGTGCGCAGCGCGCTTCGCGGAGGCTTTGGGGCGGTTGTAGGGGAGGGGGTTCCCGGAGTCGTCGCTCCGCGACTCGTCCGGGCTACGACTCCGGGGATGTTTCGCGCCCCGTGCAGGTAGCGGAACCACCCGTAGCCCGGACGAGTCGCGAACGCGACGACTCCGGGAAACCTTCGCGCCTCGTGCAGGTCGCCGAATCGCCCGTAGCCCGGACGAGTCGCGAACGCGACGACTCCGGGAAACCGTCAGCCCGGCGTAGCTACATTCCTCACACGCGCTTCCGTCGCATGCGCCGAATCGCGATAGCGCCGGTAATAGGCGAGGACCTTCGGCACGTAGCTCTGCGTTTCCGCGTAGGGCGGAATCTTCCCGTACTTGAGCACGGCGCCTTCGCCGGCGTTGTAGGCCGCGAGCGCGAGACGCAGGTCGTTGCCGAACAGCGTGATGAGTTCCTTGAGGTACCGCGTCCCGGCCTGGATGTTCTGGCGCGGGTCGAGCAGATTGGTCGCGCCGTAGCGCGCGCCGGTCTCGGGAATCAGCTGCATCAGGCCGCGGGCGCCCTTCGCGGAGCGGGCCAGCGGGTTGTAGGCGGATTCCGCGGAGATCACCGCGTGGATCAGCGCGGCGTCCACGTCGTGATCGCGGGCGGCAGCCTGGATGTGCTCTTCGTACAGACCCCGGCGCGTGGGGTTGATCTTGCGAACCGCGCGTTCCTGCACCAGCCGGGTGACCGGCGTTTCCTCGGCCTTCTTGTCGAGCTGAATGACCACCATGCAGCGGCGGTCATTCGGGATATTGGTGAACAGCGGCACGCCATCTTCGCCCGTGCACCGGTAGATGTCGGCCTGCGCCGCGCCGCTCAACGTCAGCAGCGTGCCTGCGATCAGGGCGCCGGTACCGGGAAGGTTGCAGAAGCGAAACGTCATCGTATGCCGTCGAATCAAGGGGTTGCCGGCTCACGCCGAGGCGGGGACGCCCGGGATGAGGGGAGGACTACCTCGACTTGGCAACTTCCCTGCCAAGCGCGGGGACCCCGGCACGAATGTCCCGGGCCCAGGCTGGTTATCGGCTCGACGAAGGGCTTTCTTGACGGCGAGGGGGGATGAGAACCGTCGCCAGCGCGGCGACGATGAGGCCCAGAGCGGAGAAGTCCGTCCACCCCGGCCGTTCGCCGAGGATGAGCATGCCGCTGAAGATGGCGACGCACGGGATCATCAGGGTACCCAGCGCCGAGACCCCGGCTGGCGCGAGCGTGACGATCTTGAACCACACCCAGTGGCACAGGATGAAGGCGACGATCAGGTTGTAGGTGAGGCCGATCGCGGCCGGCATGCCGATGGGCTTCCAGTGGGGCGGGTCCATGATCAGCGCGCCGATCGCGATGGGGATGCCCCCCAGCAGCAGATTCCAGCCCGTGAACACCGTGGTGGGCACCGACAGCGGGTACTTCTTCATGAGCATCGTGCCGAACGACCATGTCATCGCCGCCGTGACGATGAGGATCGCACCGCCCGGCGCACCCCCGATGGCAACGAGCGAGTCGCCGAGCAGCAGCGCCAGCCCCGACATGCCCAGCCCCACGCCCAGCAGCCGACGACGCGTGAGCTTCTCGTTCAGAAACACCGAAGAGAACAGCACGGTCCACAGCGGCATGGTGTAGGCAAGGATGGCGGAGCGGCCCGCCGGCATCATGCGGATGCCGTACGTGACCAGCACGTTCCACAGCGTCACGTTGAAGACCGACATGAGGAGGATGAGCTTCCACTCGGCGCGGGGCACCCGCAGCGAATGGCCGCCAAAGCGCGCGATGGCGAAGATGCCTGCCGCGCCGACGAGCGTGCACAGCGCGCGGAACGTCCAGATGGGGATGTCGGTGACCGCCATCTTGATCATCGGCCAGTTCATGCCCCAGCCGAGCGTGAGCGTGGCAAGCAGCAGCCAGGTCGAGCGCGGCAGGGTGGCGGTGTCCTTGGACATGGGGTCGGCCGGTGGAAAAGCGCGGATGGTACATGGGTGCTCCGCTTGACTCGACCACCATCGCGGCTATGCTCGACGGTATCGGCTGCCGTACGCGCGGCCGGACGACAACGATTCGGGAGGAACGATGAAGATGAGATTCATGCTGGCGGCGCTTGCCGCGATGTGGTCCTTCGGTGCCGCCGCGCAGAGCTGGGTGCCGCCGGCGCCCGAGCAGCGCTGCCCGTCCAAGTGGGGCGCTGCCGACGAACGCGGCGCAGCCAACCACATGAATGCCGCGCGGGTCGCGCAGGCCGCGCGCCTCGTGAAGACCGGCCAGATCATCGAACTGGGTCGCACGCTCGAAGGCAACATGCCGCTCTTCGGTACACGCAAGTTCGAAGTGCACACCAAGCGCACCGGTCCGGTCCTCGGCAGCAACAAGCGCCGCAGCAACGAAGAACTGGTGGTGACCGAGATCGGGCAGGTGGGCACCCAGTTCGACATGTTCTCGCACCAGACCATCGGCAACTCGCTCTACAACTGCATCGACTCCGACGAGATCGGCACGCGCAACGGCTTCACCAAGCTGGGCGTCGAGAAGATCGGCATGCTGTTCACGCGCGGCATCCTGCTCGATATCGCTGCGCTGAAGGGCGTCGAAATGCTGGAGCCCACCTACGAAATCATGCCGGCCGATCTCGAGGCCGCCGCGGCGCGCGCGGGCATCACCATCCAGGCCGGCGACGCCGTGCTCATCCATACCGGGTGGGGCAAGCTGTGGGGCGTGGACAACGCGAAGTACAACGCGAGCTGCCCGGGCATTGGCGTGAAGTCCGCCGAATGGCTGGCCGCGAAGGACGTCATGCTCTTCGGTGCGGACAACTTCCCCGTGGAGATCGCGCCAAACCCCGACAAGTCCGTGAGCCTGCCCGTGCACCAGATCGCCCTCGTGGTGAACGGCATCTTCCTGCTCGAGAACATGAAGCTCGACGAGCTGGCCGCGAAGAAGGTCTACGAGTTCGCGCTGGCCGTGCAGCCCCTGAAGGTGAAGGGCGGCACGGGCTCCACCGTAGCCCCGGTGGCGATGTACTGAGTCGTGTCCGGAGGGCTCGCGATCGCGGGCCCTCTGCCTTTCCAGACCCCAGAGAGAATCCCGTCGCATGGGCGAAGTCTTCGTTCACGAGCAGCTGGTCCGGTTCGCGCACTGCGACCCGGCGGGCATCGTCTACTTTCCGCGCTTCTTCGATCTCGCGCACACCGTGATGGAGGACTGGCTCGCGCAGGGCGTGGGTGCGCCATTGCCGGCGCTCATCCGCGGGCAGCGCATCGGCACCCCCACGGTCAGCATCCATTGCGACTTCTCGCAGCCCATGCGCATGGGCGATACCCTCCGGTTCGAGCTGCGCGTACCACGGATGGGGAGAAGCTCCGTGGAACTCGACTACCAGGGGTTCCACGACAAGGCGCTGTGCCTGCGCATCGCGCAGACCATCGTGTTCATGGATCTCGACAAGGCGCGATCGGTGGCCATCCCGGACGAACTGCGCCCGAGGATCGAGCGCTACCTGCCCGCCTGAGTCCGTTGCCGGTCGGCCCTCAGTGGGCCGTGGCGAGTTCCGGCTCGGCGACGTCCTGGAAGCGCTCGCGGATCAGCATGACGGTTTCCCGTTCGGCTACAAGCGCGTTCACGCACACTGGATCGAACTGCGTGCCGGAGTGCTTCACGAGATAGGCGAACGCCTCGTCGACGGACCAGGGAGTCTTGTACGGACGGTGACTCGTCAGCGCATCCAACACATCCGCCACCTTGACGATCCTGGCCTCGAGCGGAATTGCCTCGCCGGCCAGCCCCGTGCCATATCCGGTGCCATCGAAGTTCTCGTGGTGGTGCAGGATGATGTTGCGCAGCATGGGCACGTGGTGCAGTTCCCCCAGGCCGAACTCCCCGAGCATCGCGTCGATGAGCGAGGCGCCGTGGTTCACGTGCGTGCGCATGATCGCCCTTTCCTCTTCGGTGAGGCGCCCCGGCTTGCGCAGGATGCCGTCGGACACGGCGATCTTGCCCACATCATGGAGCGGTGCGAAGTGCAGCAGGTACTCGATGTATTCGTCGCCCGGCCGGACGGTGGGCGGCAAAGCCGCGGCGATCACCTTGGCATAGTGCGACATGCGGGCGAGGTGTGCGCCGGTTTCCTCGTCCCGGAAGCGGCTGAAGTGCATGGCAGTGCGCACGGCCCCCATCAGCGTGTTGACGGTCGTCCGGTCGTGCGCGACGAGCAGGGCGATGAGCTGGCTGTATACCATCAGCTGGGCAACCAGCGGCGAAGTGAAGACGCTCTTGCGGTCGGCGTCGAAGAACAGGAAGCCCAGAAGCTGAGTCCCGCTGAACAGCGGTACGGTGAAACTGGACTCGTAGCCGCTCGCCAGAATGCGCAGGGTGTGCTCGCTCGCGGACCCTGCCAGCGTGGACAGGTCGTCGATGATGCGGGGCTGGCGCTGGATGGCCAGGGCCTGCAGCGACGGGACTTCGTGCAGGGGGCGTTCGTAGCAGGTGAGCTCGTCGATGCCCGACGTGCTGCGAAGGAAGGTACGGACGATCTGGGTGCCCGGGTCGTAGACGGCCACGGCAATGCGGCGAATGGCAGGGCAGAAGCCCGCCAGTTGCGAATGAATCGCAAGAATTCGCGCGCCGAGATCCGCGTCGCGACAGCCGTCCGCCAGCGTGGGCTGGAGCGTCTCGTTCAGCATTTCGTTCCCCTGCATCGCCGCGAACAATGAAAAACCCTCTACGGCGTTGATTCTTGCGGATTGTGTGATCGGATCATCGGGGCACGGCTGAGGGAAGACAAGTGCCTTTGTCGCCCTGACACCATTAGATTGCAGAATTCCGCTGGATCTTTGCGCAAATTCGCCGGGTTTCGCATGCAACCGCAGTGCGGAGAGGTCCGGATCCGCTATTGGGTTCGCGCGATTTGCGGCGCTGGAAGACCGCAAGCCGCTTCGGCGACGAGCTTCAACGCGACCTCACGATCGCCGATCTGCCCCATCGCAAGCAAGGCAAACCTCGCAAGAAAGAGGTTTGCCTGCGATTCCCCGAGCTCCGTCATCGTGGTGCAGAGGCGGGTATAGACGACGTCTAAATCGGCATCATTCATGGGCGGCCTGTCGGACGGAAACGTGGAAATCGGCGGGTGGGCAATGGCGTGCCGGGCAAAAGCAGATTCATAGTCGCCCCAAAGCACTTTGTACTGCGCGTACAACGTCCGTCGTGGACGCGGCACGCCATCTTCCTAGCACGTGACCGTCCGGGCGAACCACATACACCGTGCCCGGCCGTGCGTCGTACATCGGGAAGAGACGACCGGTGTGGTCGACTACCGCCGCTTCAGGTTGCGCCGGCACTGTCT
>CAZEDA010000109.1:0-9746 GCA_964510915.1 uncultured Rhodocyclaceae bacterium
CGGGCCGTTCGCGACCACGGCCGCCAGGAGGCGTAGTGACGTGCCGTCGTGTGCAAGGCGCGCGTTGCCTCCACTCGCCACGCATTGCTCGGCAACCCGCACCCGTCCCCGGCTGTCGGGAAGGCCGCCACCGGCGTCTGCGGAACCCGGAACGTCACGCTCACGTTGCCGCCGTCGGGGGAATGCCAGCATCCCACAGGGACAAGCCCTGCCCTCCGTCCCGCGTGCTCCAGCGTGGCCGCGTTGAAGTTGTAGAGATGGGCGAAATGGAACAGGTGTCCCGGGGCCTGGCAGGTGGCCTCGATGTCCGGCACTTCCACCACCATGACACCGCCGGGGCGCAGCCAGGCCCCGATGCGGCACAAAGAAGCCACCGGGTCGCGGAGATGTTCGAGCACGTGAAACACGGTGACGAGATCGAACTCGCCGGCGCCGAAACGTGCGGTATCCAGGCCCTCGTTGCGGATGTCGATTTCGAGGGCGCGGGCGGCGTGCTGCGCGTAGCCGCGATTGGGCTCCAGACCCGTCACGTCGATGCCGCGTGTGCGCCCCAGCAGGTAGGCGAACTCCCCGCCTCCGGCCCCCACATCGAGTGCGCGGCGGGTTTGCCAGGTCGGCTGCGGGAGGCGTTGAAGTCGCTCCAGTGCCACGAGGCCGGACCGGAGGATGTGGCGCCGGGACGGGGTCCACTGGCCCTTGTAGTCGTGGCGGTAGCGCTCCCGATAGAAGGTATCGATGGTCTCCTGGTCCGGCATGGGGTCGGTGCGCACGAGGCCGCAACCTTTGCACATGACCGACAGGAGCGGACCGCCGTGGCGGTCCCGGTCGGACAGCACGATGGCTTCGTGGGAGTGGCAAAGGGGGCACGCCTTGTCGGCGGTAAGGGTGTGGAACATGGCTGTCTTGCTCTTCTCGTCGTGCAGCGCATGGCGTCGCCTGCAGGGCCGCCTGCGTTGCCGAATGCATGGGATGGCGCAGCACGCCGTCAGGCGCAGATGCGCTTCGTATCAGCAGGGAATGTCAGCCGGGAGTCGGCTGAAGGGAACGCGCCAGAACAGGTCCGAACCACCCACGCTATCCGCGCAGGTCGTGCGAAGGTTCCCTAGACGCGATGCGGCGGTGCGAGGGGGCGGTAGGCGAACCAGAGCGTCCACGGGACCGGCGCCGGCGCATCGGCGACCACTGGTCGTACGCGGAAGGGTGTGGAGACGAAGTCAGGCGTCGAAACGCTGACGATGACGGCGGGCGCATCGGCGGAAAGCAGCGCCGCCCGATCGCGCCGACGACTTTCGGGCACCACGATCGTCGGCAGCCGGGGAGTCTCCGCCGTGGCGGATTGTCCCGGGCTGGCGCAGGGGTTCTCCGTGACCGCTTCCGCGATCGTGTGGGCAGGCAGATGGATCCCCGAAGGATGGTCCGGGCCCTGGGCGCTCTTCGGGTGCGCGTGCAACAGCGGAGAGATCGCCAGCAAAGGGGCGAGCAGCAGGAGCAGGAGGAAACGGATCCCTCTGCTCTTCAGGCAGGCGGGCATCGCGGGCATTGCAGCAATCGGCGGATGCGGAAAACGGATCATGGAAACGGGGACTGTGTACGCTGTCGAGAGGTTCCCACGATGGCGAACCTGCTTCAATGCATTCCGTGCGCAATGCGGGGGGGCGGAAGCACGACGCGTGGAAATGCTTAGGCGTCGTTGTGAATCCCTCCTGCCCTAGGGAAGGTCCGCATACCCTGCGTAGACCGTGTAGGTTGTGCAGCCCTTCCCTGGGATGCAACGGATCGGCCGAGATTTCGGCGCAGGCCGCAACCGGTGACGCGTCCGGCGTTGCCGTGGCCATTGACCGTTCGGTTGTATAGTCGCGCGCCCGGCCAGATCCGGTCCCTCGTCGCATCCACTCCGGAGTCCCCCGATGAAAGCCTACGAACTGAAAGCCGTCCAGAGCCTGGACAGCATCACGCGCGTCGAGCGAGAAGCCCCCAAGCCCGGCATGGGGCAGATCCTGATCCGCACCCGTGCCTGGTCCCTCAATTTCCGCGACACGCTCGTGGCGCGAGGCGCCTACGGCGGTCCGCCCAAGGCCGGCCTGATCCCGCTTTCCGACGGCGTCGGTGAGGTCGTCGAAGTGGGGGCGGGGGTCCATCGCGTGAAGGTTGGCGACCGCGTCGCCGGCTGCTTCATGCAGGAATGGCTGGCCGGGGAGATCCATCCGCGCGCCGCGGTGTCCGCCCTCGGCGGGGCGATCGACGGGATGCTCGCGGAGTACGTCGTGCTCTCCCAGGAGGGCGTCGTGCAGGTTCCCGCGCACCTCACCGACGAGGAAGCGGCCTGTCTCCCCTGTGCCGCTGTCACGGCCTGGAACGCGCTGGTCTGCGAATCGCGCATCAAGGCGGGCGACACGGTCGTGCTGCTGGGTACCGGCGGTGTCTCGCTGATCGGGCTGCAGTTGGCGAAGATGCACGGCGCCCGGACGATCATCACGTCGAGCAGCGACGAGAAGCTGGAACTCGCGAAGAAGCTGGGGGCGGACGCGACGGTCAACTACCGCTCGACGCCCGACTGGGAGAAGGCCGTCGTCGAGTTCACGGGCGGCCGCGGTGCGGACATCGTGCTCGAAGTGGGCGGCGTCGGGACCTTCGACAAGTCGCTGGCATCCCTGCGGCTGGGCGGTCACCTCTGCCTGATCGGCGTGCTGACGGGTGTGACGGGCTCCGTGACCACAGCGGCAATCCTGCGGCGTGGCATCCGCGTCCACGGCATCTACGTGGGGTCGCGGGAGATGTTCGAGGACATGAACCGCGCGATCGCCGTGCACGGCATGCGCCCGCCCATCGGCCGTCGCTTCGGTTTCGAGGAGGCCCGTGCCGCGTACGACTACCTGGCGAGTGCCGCGCACTCCGGCAAGGTGACCATCTCCATGGGATGACGAAGGTCTGCAGGACCTCTGTCGCGACCGCGTGGGTTATGCAGAGCGTTCCTGACGCTCAGGCTGGCAGACCGGCGTCCCAGTAGGGCGTCGGCCCGAACGCCTCGACGCAGTGGTCGATGAAGGCGCGCAGCTTCGGCGCCGGGGGGCGCCCAGGCAGATAGGTGGCCATCAGGGCGCTTTCCTCGAAGGGCCGGTACTCCGGCAGCAGATTGCGCAAGGCGCCCGAGCGCAGATCCGGACCCACGATGAACGTCGGCAGCACGGCGAGGCCGAGTCCCGCCAGGACGGCGTCACGGATCGTGAGGCTGGAGTTCACGCGCAGATTGCCGCGGGCCGGGGCCGTGAGCACTTCGGTCCCCTTGCGGAATCGCCAGGCGCCCGCCTGCTGCAGCACCGGGTAGACGATGCAGTTGTGATCCACCAGGGCGGCGACGGAGTGCGGTTCGCCGTGCTTCGCCAGGTAGGCAGGCGCCCCGCACAGCACCCAGCGGATCGGCGCGAGCACCCGGGCGACGACGTTGTCGGAGGGCGAGGGGGCCAGCAGGATGGCGGCGTCGAGGCTGTCTTCGACGAGGTCCGCCAGCACGCTGTCCCGGCAGGTGAGGTCCACCTCCACCTCGGGATACTTCGCCAGGAACGAGGCGACCACCGGACCCATGTGCATCATCCCGAAGGTCCACGGCGCGCTGACGCGCAGCCGGCCTCGCGGGGTGGACTGCAGGTGGGCGACGGCGAGATCGATCTCCTCGGCCTCGCGGGCGATGCGCGCACAGTGCTCGTACACGCTGGCGCCCACCTCGGTGACCGAGAGCTTGCGGGTGGTGCGGTTGAGCAGCCGGGTGCCAAGGGCCTTCTCGAGGCGGGCGACCTGCTTGCTGACCACGGAGGGCGACATGCCGAGACGGCGCCCGGCCTCCGAGAAGCTCTGCGCCTCGACCACTCGCGCGAACACGACCATGCCGGCCAGGTTTTCCAAGGTTCTTCGCTTTTCCGGAAAGAATGCTTTTCCCGCGCCATGGGGCGGCCGACGGGGACACGGCCTACTATAGCGGCTTCCCCGGGCAGGGTGCCGTTGGCACAATGCAGGGTCATCCGCTCCGCAGATCCGGAGCCGAGTCACGAGGTCAACGCCATGCCATTGCTCAACGTCACCCTGGAAGACAAGTATCTTCTCGACCAGGGGCGGATCTTCATCACCGGCACCCAGGCCCTGGTGCGCCTGCCGCTCATGCAGCAGCGCCGGGATGCCGCCGAAGGCTACAACACCGCGTGCTACATCTCCGGCTATCGCGGCTCGCCGCTGGGCGGGTACGACCAGCAGCTGACCGCGGCGTCCAAGTTCCTCAAGGCTCACAACATCCACTTCCAGCCCGGCGTGAACGAGGACCTCGCCGCCACCGCCTGCTCGGGCAGCCAGCAGACGCAGCTGAACGGTGACTCGAAGTTCGACGGCGTGTTTGCCATCTGGTACGGCAAGGGGCCCGGTGTGGACCGCACCGGGGACGCCTTCCGGCACGGCAATCTTGCGGGGACCTCGCCCAAGGGCGGCGTCATCTGCCTGATGGGCGACGACCACACCTGCGAATCGTCCACCACGGCGCATCAGAGCGAGTTCGCCATGGTCGACGCGATGATGCCCATCCTCAATCCGGCCGGCGTGCAGGAGCTGCTGGACTACGGCATCTACGGCTGGGCGCTGTCGCGCTATTCGGGCTGCTGGGTCGGGCTCAAGTCGATGAAGGACACCATCGATGCCACGGCCTCGGTGGACGTTGATCCGGCGCGAGTGCAGATCCGTATCCCCGACGATTTCACGATGCCGCCCGATGGCGTGCACATCCGGTTCCCCGACGACTTCCTCGGGCAGGAAGCCCGGCTGCACAACGTCAAGGTCGAGGCCGCGAAGGCCTTTGCCCGCGCGAACAAGCTGGACCGCGTGGTGGTCGATTCGCCGGAAGCGTGGCTGGGCATCGCCACCTGCGGCAAGTCCTACATGGACGTGCGCCAGGCCCTGCAGTATCTGGGCATCGACGATCAGGAGGCCCGGCGCCTGGGGCTGCGCATCTACAAGGTCGCGATGACATGGCCCCTCGAGCCCGAAGGCGCCAAGGCCTTCGCCGAAGGCCTCGACAAGATTCTCGTCGTGGAAGAGAAGCGCGCGCTCATCGAGCCGCAGCTCAAGGACGCGATCTTCGGCAAGGCCCGGCCTCCGGTCGTGCTGGGCAAGCGGGACGAGGAAGGCAGGCTGCTGTTCCCCAGCAACGGCGCGCTCGATCCGAACCTCATCGCGATCGCCATCGGCCGCCGCCTGCTCGAGCGGCATGACGACGAGCAGCTGCGCGCCCGCGTCGCCGAGCAGGAAGCTCTGGAGAATCGCGTGGCGGAGAAGCCGGCGATGGACCGCACGCCGTACTTCTGCTCCGGCTGTCCCCACAACACGGGAACACGCGTGCCCGAAGGCAGCCGTGCGCTGGCGGGTATCGGCTGCCATTTCATGGCGCAGTGGATGAACCGCAATACCTCCGGGTTCACGCAGATGGGCGGCGAAGGGGCCAGCTGGATCGGCATGGCGCCGTTCGTGAAGACGAAGCACATCTTCCAGAACATCGGCGACGGCACCTACTTCCATTCCGGCTCCCTCGCCGTGCGCGCAGCCGTGGCGAGCGGCGCGACGATGACCTACAAGATTCTCTACAACGATGCGGTTGCCATGACCGGCGGCCAGCACGTCGACGGCCAGCTCACGGTGCCGCAGATCACCCACCAGATGGCGGCCGAAGGCGCAAAGCGCATCGTGGTGGTGACTGACCAGCCCGAGAAGTACGGCTCGAACGCCGGGTTTGCCCCGGGTGTCACGGTGCATCACCGCGACGACTACGACGCCGTGCAGCGCGACATGCGCACGATCGAAGGCGTGAGCGTCATCGTGTACGACCAGACCTGCGCCGCCGAGAAGCGTCGTCGCCGCAAGCGCGGCGCGTTCCCCGACCCGCAGAAGCGCGTGTTCATCAACGATCTCGTCTGCGAGGGCTGCGGGGACTGCGGCGAGAAGTCCAACTGCGTCTCGGTGACCCCGCTCGAGACGGAGTTCGGGCGCAAGCGCGTGATCGACCAGTCCGCCTGCAACAAGGATTACTCCTGCGTGAAGGGCTTCTGCCCGAGCTTCGTCACGGTCCACGGCGGCAGCGTGCGCAAGGCGGTGGCGAAGGCCTCCGGCGACAAGGCCGAGGTCCCGTTCCCGGTGCTGGCGGATCCCCGATTGCCCGACCTCGACCGCCCCTACGGCATCCTCGTGACCGGTGTCGGCGGGACAGGTGTGGTCACGATCGGCGCCATCGTCGGCATGGCTGCCCACCTGGAAGGCAAGGGGTTCGCGGGTCTCGACATGGCCGGTCTTGCCCAGAAGGGCGGGGCGGTCTACAGCCACCTCCAGATCGCTGCCAGACCGGAGGACATCAAGACCGTCCGTCTCGGTTCCGGGTCTGCCCGGCTCGTTCTGGGATGCGACCTGGTCGTCTCCGCCAGCCAGAAGACGCTGGATGTCACCCGCCAGGGCACCAGGATGGTGGTGAACACGCACGAGCAGATGACAGGCGAGTTCACGCGGAACGCCAATTTCTCCTTCCCGCGCGCATCCCTGCGCAAGACGATCGCCAACGGCGTGGGCCCGGAGAACGCGGAGTTCGTCGAGGCGTCGCGCATCGCGACCGCGCTGATGGGCGATTCCATTGCCACCAACATGTTCCTGCTGGGCTACGCGTTCCAGCGCGGGCTGGTGCCGGTCTCGGCGGAAGCCATCGAGAAGGCCATCGAACTCAACGGGGCGGCCGTCAAGATGAATCTGGCTGCGTTCCTCTGGGGGCGTCGCGCCGCGGCGGATCTGGATGCGGTGAAGGCGCTCGTGGTGCCCAAGGCGGAAGTCGTCCAGAGCACCAAGGTGTCCGAGACGCTCGACGAGATGATCGCCCGCCGCGTCGCCTTTCTCACGGACTACCAGAATGCGGCGTGGGCCCAGCGCTATCGCGCGCTGGTCGACGAGGTGCGTCAGGCCGAGCAGCAGAAGACGAAGGGCTACTCCGGACTCACGGAGGCCGTCGCCCGCTACTTCTTCAAGCTCATGGCCTACAAGGACGAGTACGAAGTGGCGCGCCTCCACACCAGCGAGGAGTTCCGGCGGAAGCTTTCCGCCCAGTTCGAAGGGGACTACAAACTGCACTTCCATCTCGCCCCGCCGCTGCTGGCCAAGCGCGACCCGGTGACGGGCCAGCTGCGCAAGTCCGAGTACGGCCCGTGGATGATGGGCGCCTTCAAGCTCCTCGCGAAGCTTCGATTCCTCCGGGGGTCCGCCCTCGACATCTTCGGCCGGACGGAAGAGCGCCGGACGGAGCGTGCCCTCATCGGTGAATACGAGACGACGCTCCGGGAGGTGCTGTCCCGCCTCGAGCCGGCAAACCATGCGCTTGCCGTGCAGATCGCCTCGATCCCCGAGGAGATCCGAGGCTACGGCCACGTGAAGGAACGGCATCTCGTCGCGGCCCGGGAAAAGCAGGCCGGTCTGCTGCAGACCTATCGGGCTGCGCCGGAGCGCCCGCGCGCCGCTGCCTGACCCCTCGGGGAGCGGGGCCGTCAGGGGCGGCTCCGCACCGGGACGGGTCGCAAACCTGTGTGATCCGGGCGGATTCCTGAGCCCTCACCAGGGAGGATGCCGCTGTCCTTCAAGGTTTCTTGCCTTTTGCCGTTGTTGGCGTGACGGCTGGAGAATCCGGGGTTGGTGTGCCCGCTGATCTCCCTGCGCCCGCAGTCGAGATCGTGGTCTTCGGGCGTGCCATACAACAACAACGGTTCCTGGAAACTCTATGGTCGACAGGCGGTACACCGATCCTCCCGAGAAGTGCGCAGAGCTCTTTCGCCTGGCGCTGACCTTCATGTCCCGCCAGGCGGCGGGCGTGCATCCCATTTCCTACGCGGTCTGGTATGAGTACGTCGCCGGCACCAATGTCTCTCTGAAGGCGGAGATCGACGATCTGACCCGGGACAGCGGCAAGCTCGACGAGGAAACGACCTGGCGGCTCTACGAGAAGCACATCGCCGAGGTGGACCCGGAGTCAATGTCTCGATTGGGAGATAATCTCAAGCGAGTGATCACCGAAGTCGCCTCCTCCACCACGGAGGTGAACAACGAGGCCGGCCTGTACGGCGACAAGCTGCAGGCCGTCGGTACCCGCCTCGAGTCCGCGGAAGTCGCGCTGCCGGAGTTCAAGGACATCGTGAAGGACACCTTCATGAATACGGTGCGCATGCGCGACACCGTGTCCTCCGTCCAGCAGCGGCTGCAGTCGAGCCAGAGCGAGATCGAGGAACTGCGTCAGGAACTCGCCCGCGTCAAGGAGGAAAGCCTGGTCGACAGCCTGACCGGGCTGCTCAACCGCCGGGCGTTCGATCTTCGGATCGGCGAGCTCTTCGATGCGGCGGACGGGCGGGGCGAAACCTTCAGCATCATCGTGGTCGACATCGATCACTTCAAGCGCATCAACGACGGCTATGGCCACCTCTTCGGCGATCGCGTCATCCGGGCGGTGGGCTCTGCGCTCAAGGCCGGTGTGAAGGGCAAGGACTTCGTGGGCCGCTACGGCGGGGAGGAATTCGCCATCCTGCTGCCCGCCACGCACCTCAAGGGTGCATGGGCCGTGGCGGAAGGCGTTCGGCGTCTCGTCGCAGCCAGCCGCATACGAAGGCTGAACAATGACGAAGTGGTCGGTAATATAACGGTCTCGGCTGGTGTGGCGACTCACCGTGCGGGCGAGGCAATCCAATCCGTGTTCGAACGGGCGGACGCCGCGCTCTACCGTGCCAAGAACGGCGGTCGCAACAGAGTGGAAACGGCCGAATAACCCGAACTCGTCGAGGCTAGGATCGCCCGCCGGTTCGGCCATGCCGGCGGCAGCCGGCGCGAGCGGGGCGGCGCAGATCGCCCTGCCGAAGACGATAAAGGCCCGCAAGGGCCGAGGGAAGACAAGCCATGGCCAGCAAGGCGCTCGTGCTGTTCGACCGGGGCCCGTTCAGCGACATGCTGATCGACCTCATGCCGGAACTGGGTGCGGGTCTCGAAGCCCGGATCGAATCCCAGAAACCTCCAGCCAACCTCGACGCCCGCGATCTCGACCAGGTCCGGCTGCTGCTCGTTGACGTGGACCGCGCCGGCCCCAATCCCGCGCTGCGCCTCGTCGAACTCGCCCGGCGATTCCGCGGGCTCGCCATCGTAGCCTTCGGGACCGAGGACGACCTCTCCGGCGCCCAGCGCTTTCAGCAGGAGCCGGGCATCACCTACATGCCCAAGAGCTACAGCCGGGTGACGATCGTCCCCGCGCTGCGGCTGGTGCTCTCCAGCGAGCCGACGGATCCGGATCGGGAGGTCGGCGCCAGTCTGCAGGTGTCGCGCGGCGGGGCGGAGCCCGATTCGGTACCGTCCCTCAAGGATCTCGGCCTCACGGATGCCGAGGCTGAGGTGCTCGGGCTCGCCGCCCAGGGCAAGACCAACCACGAGATCGCGCTGGCTCTGGAGAAGAGCGAGGGCACGGTCCGCATCCAGATGAGCGCGATCCTGCGCAAGCTGAAGGTGCGCAACCGCAGCGAGGCGATCATCGTCGCGATGCGAGTCATCAAGGTGGTGCGCTCCCAGATCGAGCATGCGCAGCACGACGACCTCGACATCGGGTTCCTGCTGCCGCACATGGAGTACCGGCGCTATCCCGCAGGCCACGCCGTGTTCCACAAAGGCGACATCGCCGACGAGCTCTACCTCATCCAGCGCGGCCGGATCAG
>CAZEDA010000110.1:0-4578 GCA_964510915.1 uncultured Rhodocyclaceae bacterium
GACGGGCTCGCGCTGGATCTCGTTGCCAACCGCACCCTCGCGTGCCCCGTGATCTTCACCACGGCGCACGACGAGTACGTGATGGACGCCTTCGCGGCCAACGCGATCGACTACCTGCTGAAACCCGTCGAGCCCGGGCACGTGGCACGTGCGCTCGGGAAGTACCGGCAGATCCGCGAGCACTTTCTGCAGCAGCATCGCGATCCGCGCAGTGACATCACCCCTGCGGACGCGGAGTCCGCCGGCCCGTGCCGGCGGAGATTCGTCGTGCGCAAGGGCGCCGAGTACATCACCGTGCCCGTCGAACAGGTCGCGTACTTCTGTACCGAGCACAAGATCACGTTCCTGGTGACAAGCGACGGTCAGCGCTTCATGGTGGACGACACGCTCACGGTGGTCGAGTCCCAGGTGAGTGAGAGCCGCTTCTTCCGGGCGAACCGCCAGCATCTCGTGTCGGTCGAGTCGATCGCCCGGTTCCGGCCCGGCGGGCGCGGGCAGATCGAACTCGAACTGCTGCACCCGCCCGGGTTCCTCATCACGGTCAGCCAGGAGCGCGCAGCCGAGTTCCGGCGGTGGATCGACCGCTGATGGCGGACCGCAGCGCCACCGCACGCTCGCGCATCGCCGCCTCTGCAGCCCGCGAGTCGGTCCGGCGTTCCGCGGCGGTCGGGGAGATGCGGCATTTCACCCAGACGCGTCTGAAGGACGGCTGGGTGATGGCCTCCGGCGTCCCCGTGGTGGGCTTTCTGCTGCCGAGATTCGCCGGCCTGCAGGACACTCTTCGCGCGGACGAGCCGCACTTCTGGCTGTCGATCCTGTTCGCGTCCTGCATCACCCTGGTCATCTGGGTCTCGCTCCGGAACTGGGGACGCAAGCGTCACCTGAGCTCCCTCTGGTATGCGCGCCCCTACCTCGGCTGGAGCACGTATGTCCTCGCCAGTGCGGGAGCCGGCTTCGGCGGCGCCTATGGCGGTGCCTGGATCTGGTACCAGCTGACCGGCCTGCCGTTGGACCTCTCGGTCTGCGGACGCATCGGCTGGATGTCCACGATCCTCGTGTGCGTCCTGACTCAGCTGTACCTGTGCCTCTATGTGCGGGCGGACCTCCGTTTCGCGGCCCGCAAGGCCGCGGAACTGCGCGACACCGAGCACCGGATGCGCCTGCAGTCGAGCACCTATCGCCAGGAACCCGAGGCCGTGCTCGACTCGCTCGCCGTGCTTCGCAACCTCGTTCACATCGCGCCCGAGGTGGCCGTGCGCCACGCGCAGTCGATCGCGGGCGTGTATCGCTACATCCTGCGGGAGTCCTCCCGCGAACTCGTCATCCTGCGGGACGAGATCGCCCTCCTCGACCGCCACGCGGATCTGCTGTCCGCGCGCTCGGGCGTACGGCTGTCGATCGTCGGCGGTATCGAGGCCGCGCGGCTCGACCGGTTCCTCATCGTACCGGTGACGCTGCACACGCTCCTCGAGTGCGCAGTCCGCGCGCGTCCCGGCGCTGCGTCCGGCGCGATGACCATCACCATCCTCATCGAGGACTCGCGCCTGCAGTTCCGCGTCGAGCCGGCAGACTCCGCGGATGAGTTTGCCGGCACACCCGCCTACTCGGCCCTCAACGCCAGAACGGTCGCCATCGTCGGATCCGGGTGCACAGTGGAGCACCGTTCAGGCTTGACGGTGGTGTCGGTTCCTCTCCTGCCGATCTCGCACTGACCGACGCCGCTGCGTCGACCCCGGTATCTCCCGCTTCAGTCATCGAAACTCCGGCTTCGGTACGGACCGGGCCCACCGCCTTCCGATCTCGGAAGAAAATTCTCCACGCTGATCGGACCCTCCTGCGCAAAGCGCCCCGGATCGCAGCAGACCCGGCAACGCCGATGCGGGAAGGTTCACCCAGGCCGGGAGACGGGCCGGGGAGGCTCGACCGGATTGGCAGTTTCGGATACGTGCACCAGACAACAAAAAGCTAGAGAACCATGTCCCACAGACAACGACACCCGACCGACCTCCTCGCCCGGCACGCCCCGGCACCCTCGCAGCACTCGTCGATCCGCACCCTCTTCGCGGCCCTGATCGTCGGCGCTGCGGCATCCTTCGGCGCGGCGCTGTCACCGCCGCCCGTGATCGCCCAGGAGGCGCCGCCGGTACCGGAGTCCCTCGTGGGCCGCGCCGTGCCCGAACCCTCCAATCTCGGCGATTTCGTCAGGGACAAGGCTGCCGCCATCCGCCTCGGCAAGGCGCTGTTCTGGGACATGCAGGTCGGCAGCGACAACAAGACGGCCTGTGCCTCCTGTCATTTCCACGGCGGCGCGGACAATCGGGATCGCAACCAGGTGTCACCCGGCCTGCTCCGCCGCGCGAGTATCGATCAGACCAATCCGGACACCACGTTCCAGCTCGCGGGGCCGAACGCCACGCTGACCCTCGCGAACTTCCCGCTGCATCGCCTGCAGGACCCGCGCAATCGCAATTCCGCCGTCCTGTCGACCACCAACGACACCGTCACCTCGCAGGGCGTGTTCAACGAAGTGTTCAACAGCATCGGCGGTCAGGTCACGGGGCTGCTACCCAACTATCCGCTGCTGGGTGACCTCACGCCTCTCCTGAAGGATCCCTACGAGGGCTTCTGGACCAGCCACCCCGCGGACAACCGCACGGTCGTGCCGGACCCCGTGTTCCACGTGACCGGCATCAACACGCGGCGCGTCGAACCGCGGAACAGCCCGACCGTCATCAACGCGGTGTTCAACCGCCGCAACTTCTGGGACGGCCGGGCGCAGTCCATCTTCAACGGCGTCAATCCTCACGGACTGCGTGACACCAGCGCCAGAGTGTTCAAGAACGTCCAGTCCGGCATCAACTGGACGATCCAGCCGGTGTCGGTCGCGATCAACAACGCGAGCCTTGCGTCCCAGGCTTCAGGGCCGCCGCTGAGCGACTTCGAGATGAGTGCAGCCGGCCGCGGCTTTCCCGAACTGGGCAAGAAGCTGCTCTACCGCCGTCCGCTTGCAGGCCAGAAGGTACATCTGTCGGACAGCGTTCTGGGCTGGTACCGGCACATCTCCGGCACGGGTCTCTCCAAGAGCACCTATGCCGAAATGGTGCGGGATGCCTTCCGACCCGAGTGGTGGAACGGCACGAAGCTCATCCGCTTCAACGCCGACGGCTCCCGCACTCTGACGCCCATCACCTATACCCAGGGCGCGAGCGAGTACACGCAGATGCAGGCCAACTTCAGCCTGTTCTTCGGACTGGCCGTCCAGTTGTACGAAGCGACCCTGGTGTCCGACCAGACCCCGTTCGATCGCTATGTGCGGGGAGACCTCAACGCGATGACGCCGCGTCAGGCTGCCGGCATGGGTCTGTTCTTCGGCAAGGGCAAGTGCGCGGCCTGTCATGGGGGTCCGGCACTCACCACGGCCAGTGTGTTCCATCCGCCCATCTCGCGCATGATCATGGGCAACGGCGGGGTCGCGCTGTACGACGAGGGCTACTACAACATCGGCGTCACCCCGACGCTGCAGGACATTGCCGTGGGTGGCAAGGATCCGTTCGGCAACCCGCTGTCCTTCAGCGCCCTTGCCCGGCAAGGCGCTGCGCGGTTCCAGCAACTGATCGGCTCGGCACCGAATCTCGGCGACATCACGTCCGGCGAGCGCATTGCCGTCAACGGTTCCTTCAAGACACCCGGTCTTCGCAACGTGGAACTCACCTCGCCTTTCTTCCACAACGGAGATTCGGCGACGCTGCGTCAGGTGGTGGAGTTCTACAACCGCGGCGGCAATTTCTTCGACCAGAATCTCGCAGACGTCGATGCCGACATCCAGCCGCTGGGTCTGACCGAGTCCGAGATCGACGATCTCGTGGACTTCATGAAGGCGCTGACTGACGACCGCGTCCGCTTCGACATGGCGCCGTTCGATCATCCTCAGCTCCTGGTGCCCAACGGCCATGTCGGCAACACGGCGGTCGTCACGAACGACGGTGCCGGACGGGCGGTGGACGTGATGGTGGAGATTCCCGAGACCGGTTCCGGCGGCGTAGCGGACAACCGCTTCGTGACCCGCGAAAACTTCCTCGGCACCGAATGGTCCGGAAGCCGCTACTACCGCATCGTCGCGCGTCATAGCGGCAAGTGCATGGACGTGGACGGTCGTGCCACCGGCAACGGTGCCGCCCTCATCCAATGGCCTTGTGCGACCCCGTCCCTGACGCAGATCAATCAGCGGTTCCAGCTGGTTGCCGACGAAAAGGGCGCGATGCGTCTGTACGCCCAGCACAGCGGCCGCGTCGTGGAAGTGTCGGGTGGCTCGCAGACGGACGGCGCCAAGATCCAGCAGTGGGACGCGCTCGCCGGACTCGAGTACCAGCGCTGGCGCATCGTGCGTCGCGACGGGGTGTTTCACACCATCGTGAACCAGCAGTCGCGCAAGTGCCTGACAGTCTCCGGCGCCTCGACGGCCGACGCTGCCCCGATCGTGCTCGGCACCTGCAACGCTGCGTCCAACCAGGACTTCGTGATCGAGGAACTGCCGGTACTGATGCTCGAGGCTGACGTCGCCATGCTGTCGGGCGCCAC
>CAZEDA010000110.1:4678-9730 GCA_964510915.1 uncultured Rhodocyclaceae bacterium
AGGAACTGCCGGTACTGATGCTCGAGGCTGACGTCGCCATGCTGTCGGGCGCCACGTTGCAGACAGCGCGCGCCGGTTGGACGTACTCGGGTTACGCGACGATCACCTACTCGACCGACAAGGTGACATTCACGCTGCGCGCACCTTCGGCAGGAGGCAACTATGGTGTGAACCTGCGCTACGCGACGGCCACGACCGGGACCCGGCAGATCAGGGTGTCCGCGAATGGCGGGACGGCAACCATCACCACCTTGCCGGGTACGACCTCCTGGGCTCTGGCCTCCGCCGGTGTCCTGGCACTGAAACCCGGTGTCAACACTATCGTGATTCAAGGGTACACGGGCAGTCTGGACCTCGACCACGTGTCCCTGGTGAAACAACCATAAGAAACAAGAACGGTACCCGGTCACCGTCAGAACATCGATAGGTAGCCTGGGAAACAGTCCCACGACTTGCGCCACTCGGGAAACCGGGTGGCGCATTTTTCTTTTCAGGTTGGCGCGCGGCCACAGTCGCGCACGGCAACTTGCCAGTACAGACGGATGATCTCGAGCGGGCGATGCACGGCGGACCGTGGAAACCTCAGCGGCTAAGTCTTCTTCCGGGACTTCATCGCGGGCATGCCGCGGCCGAGGGATGCCGCAGCCTCACCCATGGCCGCGTTGAATCCGGCCCGCGCAACGTCGACGAAGTGAGCGCCGGGCTTCGAGCCGAGGAAGTCTGCATAGGCGGTCAGGTCCGAATCGGACAGTGGCTCGTAGAGCTTGGCGAGCACACCGGTATTGATCGCCCGGAAAGCCTCCACCATCTGCGGGCGCTGAGCCTCGACACGCGTACGGAACTCCTCCAGGCCGGGGGCAGCGCCTGCGGGCTCCATCGACAGCACACCGGCGAAGACGCCGAGTGCCGTGTTGATCATCATGTCCGCGGACGTCTCGGCCACCTTGGCATTCGTGATCACGCGATCGATCAGGGCACGACGCTCGGGCGTGACCGATTCCAGGAAGGCCTTGCCTTCCTGGA
This sequence comes from uncultured Rhodocyclaceae bacterium, assembly GCA_964510915.1. Lineage (GTDB taxonomy): Bacteria > Pseudomonadota > Gammaproteobacteria > Burkholderiales. The sequence continues at coordinate 5,702 of CAZEDA010000110.1, forward strand.
TCAGCTGGTTCGGATCGCGGGAATCGGTGGCCGTCGACTCCTCCAGCGCGGTGATGCGCGTGCCGGTGGGACTCTGGTACCAGCCGCGAAGTGCGGGCACGTACGCCTTGCGAAGCTTGCGGGCAATGACTGCCAGCGTGCGGGCGCGGAGCTTGTCAACGTGATAGACATCGGCGGCCATTTCCGCGAGCAACTCGCGCGCTTCCGGCGGCATGTCACCGCCGCGCGATCCCTGCTCGGCCTCGATGCCGGCGCGCACCTGCGGCGCCACGCCTTCCAGCTGCGCCCACATGCCGGAAGCCCGCATGAGAGCCTCCGCCGTGGCGCGATCCGTCTGCGCCGAAGCGCCCGGGGACAGCATCGCAAGCACTGCCGCGAACCAGAACCACCTCAGCGCATTCACCATCGGGCCTTTCCTCCGAAGAAGTGAGGGGCTGACGTCACACGGCCGCCAGCACCCGTTGCACGCATCGCTCCATGATCTGCAGCATGGTGTCCACTTCCTGCGCCGTCACGTTCAGTGCCGGCATGAGGCGGATGAGATTCGGCCGCGGCGCGTTGAGCAGCAGACCTTCATCCCGCGCGGCGTCGACGACCTTGCCGGCGATGTCCTTCCCGAGATCGATGGCGATGAGGAGACCGCGCCCGCGCACTTCGCCGAGGCTGTGCCGCGCGGACAGTGACCGCAGTCCGGCGGTGATGCGCTCGCCCATCGCATTCACGTGATCCAGAAAGCCAGGGGCCAGCGTGGCGTCCATCACGGCGCTGCCGACGGCGGTCATGAGCGGGTTGCCGTTGAAGGTGCCGCCCTGATCGCCATGCTCGAAACAGCACACCTCTTCGCGTGCGACGAGCGCAGCCAGCGGCACGCCGCCGCCCAGCATCTTGCCGAGCGTCATGATGTCGGGCGTGATGCCGGCGTGCTCGTAGCCCCACAGCTTCCCGGTGCGGCCGACGCCCGTCTGGATCTCGTCCACGATCAGCAGCAGCCCCTTCGCGCGGGTGAGTTCGCGCAGGCCGCGCAGGAATTCGTCCGTGGCCACGACGACACCGGCCTCGCCCTGGATGGGTTCCAGCATGACGGCGACGGTCCGGTCCGTGATGAGCTGCTCGACCGACGCGAGATCGTTCAGGACCGCCTTGGGAAATCCGGGCACCTTCGGTTCGAACAGCGCGCGGAACGCGGGCTTGCCGGAAGCCGACATGGTGGCGAGCGTCCGGCCGTGGAAGGCGTTGTCGAACGTGATGATCTCGAAGGCACCACCCTTGTGGATCGAGCCCCATTTGCGCGCCAGCTTGATGGCGCCTTCGTTGGCCTCGGCACCGCTGTTCGTGAAGAACACACGCTGGAACACGCTGTGCGCGACGATGCGCCCGGCGAGCAGCATGGAAGGCTCGTTGTAGAACGCCGGACTCGCGGTGATCAGCCGGGTGGACTGGTCGGCCAGTGCCTCCGTGATGCAGCGGGGACTGTGACCCAGTCCGTTGACCGCCCAGCCCTGAATGAAGTCGAGGTAGCGCCTGCCTTCGTTGTCCCAGAGCCACGAGCCCTCCCCGCGCACGAACACGATGGGCGGCCGGGCGGTGATGTCCATCAGGGCACGGGCGGGATAGTCGGCGAAGTTCATGGCGTTCTCCTTCAGGTGTTGCGGGAATGCGCCCCGGTCGTTCGGGTCGGGATCAGGTACGACGCGCGGCAGCGTCGCGCAGCTTCACTTCGGCAGCCATTTGCGGAAGGCCGCGGACTTCATGAACTCCGCGTAGCGGGGGTCCTTCGCGAATTCGGCGCGGTCGAAGACGAGCCCGAATCTGGCACCCGCGCCGGAGAGCGTCGCGACCACTTCGGGATACTTCTTCTGGCCGAGATAGCCCTCCGCGAGCGAGTAGTAGCTGTCGAGGAGGTCGGGCTCCAGACGGACCGACTCCTGCGCGTACTTCACCGTCTCGTCGTAGCGCCCGGCCATCATGTTCGCGTTGGCACGGAAGAGGCGCGTCACCCCGTCCACGCCCACGCGCTTCTCGATGGTGGTGATGGCCTCCAGAATCCTGTCGGTCTGCCGTTCGAAGAAATAGTGATCCAGGAGCAGGAAGGCCGCCGAGGGATCGTCTCCGTAGCGCTGCGCCAGCTGGCTCAAGGCCGACCGATACGCATCGTCCAGTTTCGCCATGGAGGCGGTGCCCACGCGCGTCTGCAGCATCACGCGCGAGTTGGCGATGGGTTCCGGCAATCGCTCCATCTCGGCCAGCGCCTCTGCGTAGCGGCCTTCACGCTGCTTCCGGGAAATGCTCAGCATCTGGTCGACGATCGCCTTGTCCACGGTCTTGAGCCCGAAGAGGGATCGCAGGAGATCGGGGTTTGGCGCGATCATCAGCTGAGCAAGCGCCCCGACGGCCTGGCTCACCAGGGCACCGCGGCTCAACTGGAACCAGTCGACCGCGCGCAGTCGCCCCGTGGCGTCCGGCTGCACGATGAACTCGTAGTAGTCGTAGCCCTGCCCGCCGAGGTCGAAGCGCACCAGTACCTTGGACGGCGGCACCATCCGCAGGAACCTGACCTTCCCCTCTGTGGAATCGAGCGCCTTGAACAGCGTGAGCACCATGTTCTTCGCACCGCCCTGCCGGAATCCTTCGAGGAAGGACTTCTGATCGGCAGGGTTCAGCTGCATGCCCTGGGCCACGCGCTGGCCCAGGGCGTCGAGGTCCACCTTGGCGAGGAAGCCCGTTTCGTCCCGCTCGTTGCAGGCGCGCACGATCTCGCGGCCCACTTTCTCGACGCTGTCGAGGCTGGTGTCGGCGGAGGCCGGGAGGACGGCACAGAGAAACAGAAGGAAGGAGAAGGCGGCCTTGACCATGGAAAATCATCCGGGAAGTTCATCGAAACAGCAGACCCGGGACTCGTCGGCTTCCGGCCGACGGCAGCGCGCCACGGGCATCCCGCGCAAGTCTACCTGCGACGGAACGCGACTACTGTGACGACTGCCCGTCGCGCGACGGACGCCACCGCAGCAGGCGACGTTCGGCAACGGTGACGAGCTTGTCGAGCGCGAGGGCGAACAGCGTGAGGACCAGCACACCGGCGAAGACGGTATTGATGTCGAACACGCCCTCGGCCTGGAGGATGAGATAGCCCACCCCGCGTGCGGAGCCGAGATACTCGCCGATCACGGCGCCGACGAAGGCCATGCCCACGGCGGAATGCAGGCTCGCGAACACCCAGGCAGTCGCACTGGGCAGATACACATGCCGCAGCAGCTGTCCTCGCGTGGCGCCGAGCATTCGGGCATTCGCCAGCACCGTGGGATTCACCTCCCGGACGCCATGGAACACGCTGAAGAAGACGATGAAGAACACGAGCGTGACCCCCAGCAGGACTTTCGACGCGATGCCCAGACCGAACCAGACGGCGAAGATCGGCGCGAGGATCACGCGCGGCATCGCATTGAAAGCCTTGATGTAAGGGTCGAGCAGGCGCGCCGCCGTATCAGAGAGCCCGAGCCACAATCCCACCGCCAGACCGCCCGCCGTGCCGATGACGAACGCCAGCGCGGTCTCCAGCAGCGTCACCCCGAGATGCGGATAGATGCTGCCGGTCACGAACCATTCGCGGATGCGGTCGAGCACCACGAGCGGCTCGCCGAAGAAGAACGGGGGCAGGACCTCCGTGCGCGTGAGCACGTGCCAGAGCAAAAAAACGACGGCCAGCAGCGCCACCTGCGCCACCCAGAGCAAGCGGCCGCTACGCATCCGCCTTCAGTCCGTCGTGGTGGGCCTTCATCACCTGCTCGCGCAGGCACTCCCAGATGCGCCGGTGCAGATCGAGGAACCCCGGCGTCAACCGCACCTCCGCGACATCGCGCGGACGCGGCAGATCGATGGCGAACTCCCCGACAGGCCGGCTGGCCGGGCCGGCGCCGAGCACGACCACCCGGTCAGAGAGCGCGATGGCTTCCTCCAGATCGTGCGTCACGAACAGGACCGACTTGCGGTCCTGCTGCCACAGGGCGAGCAGTTCGTTCTCCATCAGCGCCC
>CAZEDA010000111.1:0-9729 GCA_964510915.1 uncultured Rhodocyclaceae bacterium
CGCTGCATCCCCAATCTCACCGTGATGACGCCCGCCGACGAGAACGAGTGCCGGCAGATGCTGAGCACCGGTTTCCTGATGGACGGTCCCGCTGCCGTGCGATACCCGCGCGGTGCCGGGTGCGGTGCCAAGGTGGAGCCCGGGTTCGGGACACTGCCGATCGGCAAGGCGCAGGTCCGGCGGGAAGGTCGCAAGGTCGCGCTGCTCGCCTTCGGACCGCTGCTGGATGTCGCACTCGCGGTCGGCGAGGAACTCGACGCCACGGTGGTGAACATGCGCTTCGTGAAGCCGCTGGACGACGCCCTCGTGGCCGAGATGGCCGCCACCCACGAACTGCTGGTCACACTGGAAGAGAACGTGATCATGGGCGGCGCGGGCAGCGCCGTGGCCGAGAGTCTGGCCGCGCAGGGCCTGTCCGTCCCGCTGATGCACCTCGGGCTGCCGGACCACTTCGTCGATCACGGCGATCCTGCTCTGCTCCTCACCGAGTGCGGCCTCACCGCCGAAGGCGTGGGCGCCAGGGTGCGGCGGCGCCTCGCGGCACTGCATCCGCTCGCGCCGGTCTCCACCGTGCGGGTGGCCTGACCGTGCCAATCCCCATCACCGGAATCGAGAGGTCGCGACGATGAATGCCTTCACTCCGTTGTCTCTCCTGCAGGCCGGCGAGCCGGAACTCGACCGGCGTCCCCATGCCGTGGTCATCGGCAGCGGGTTCGGCGGCCTGGCCGCGGCAATCCGTCTCGGGGCGCGCGGCTACCGCGTGACCGTCCTCGAGAAGCTGGATGCCGCGGGCGGGCGCGCGTACGTGTTCCGCCAGGACGGCTTCAGCTTCGATGCGGGGCCCACGATCATCACGGCGCCGTTCCTCCTGGAGGAGCTGTGGGCGCTGTGCGGCCGCCGGATGCAGGACGACGTGCAGCTGAAGTCCATGGACCCGTTCTACCGCATCCGCTTCCACGACGGCGAGACGATCGACTGCAGCGGCGATCCGGAGAAGATGAAGGCCGAGATCGCCCGCATCGCGCCGGAAGACGTCGCCGGCTACGAAGCCTTCATGAAGGCGGCGGAAGCCATCTACCGCGTCGGCTTCGAGGAGCTGGGGCACGTGCCCTTCGACTCCTGGACCGACATGGCCAAGGTCGCGCCCGCCATGGTGCGGCTCGGCAGCCACCGCAGCCTCTACTCGATGGTCTCGAAGTACGTGCGGAACGAACGCATGCGCTTCGTGCTGTCGTTCCATCCGCTGTTCATCGGCGGCAACCCGTTCAACGTGACCTCGATCTACGGGCTCATCTCGTTCCTGGAGCGCAAGGCGGGTGTCCACTTCGCGATGGGCGGCACTGGTGCGCTGGTGCAGGGGCTGGTCGGCCTGATCGAAGGGCAGGGCAACCGCCTCCGCTACAACACGACGGTGGAACGGATCTGCGTGGAGAACGGCCGGGCCACCGGCGTGGAACTCGCCTCGGGCGAGCGCATCGCGGCCGACGTGGTGGTGTCGAATGCCGACGCCGCATGGACGTACAAGCACCTGCTGCCGGCCTCCGCGCGGACCACGTGGACCGATCGCAAGGTCGACCGCGCCCGCTACTCCATGGGACTGTTCGTCTGGTACTTCGGCACCCGTCGCCAGTACCACGATGTCCCGCATCACACCATCATGCTCGGGCCGCGCTACCGCGGGCTGCTGCACGACATCTTCGAGCGCAAGGTGCTGGCGGAGGACTTCAGCCTCTACCTGCACCGCCCGACCGCGACCGACCCGTCGCTGGCGCCGCCCGGATGCGATACGTTCTATGTGCTGTCCCCGGTGCCGAATCTCGACGCCGGCATCGACTGGAAGGAGCGCGCGGAGGTCTACCGCCGCGCGATCTCGAAGCATCTGTCCGCGACACTGCTGCCGGGTCTCGAGAACGAGATCGTGAGTTCGCGGATGATGACGCCGCAGGACTTCGAGTCCCGCCTGCTGTCGTACCGCGGCGCGGCCTTCAGCCTGGAGCCCACGCTGCTCCAGAGCGCATGGTTCCGTCCGCACAATCGCAGTGAAGACGTGGATCGACTGTATCTGGTCGGCGCGGGGACGCACCCCGGCGCCGGTGTTCCCGGGGTGATCTCTTCTGCCCGAATCCTCGACACGGTGGTGCCCGATGCCGCAACCCTTGCTCGACAGTGATCTCGAAGCTTGCCGTTCCGCCCTCCGCGGCGGTTCCCGCACTTTCCACGCCGCGTCGAAGGTGCTGCCGCGGGTGACCCGCGACGCCGCCACGGCGCTCTACGCGTTCTGCCGTCTCGCCGACGACGCGGTCGATCTCGCGGAGGACCCTGCGAACTGTCTCGCGCCGCTGCGCGCACGACTCGCGGCGGTCTACGCGGAGGAGCCCGTGGACCATCCGGCGGATCGCGCCTTTGCGGCAGTGGTCGCCGAGTACGGCATTCCGCGTGCCGTGCCTGAAGCCCTGCTGGAAGGCTTTGAATGGGATCTGCAGTTGCGCACCTACGAAACCCTGGACGACCTGCACGGCTATGCCGCGCGGGTGGCCGGGACAGTGGGCGTGATGATGGCGCGGCTCATGCACGTCCGCGAGGCCGTGGCACTGGCGCGCGCGTGTGACCTCGGCATGGCGATGCAGCTCACGAACATCGCGCGCGATGTAGGGGAGGACGCGCGGGGCGGTCGACTCTATCTGCCGATGGCCTGGATGCGGGAAGAGGGGATCGACCCCGACGCGTGGCGCGCCAACCCGACTTTCACACCTGCGCTGGGCCGTGTGATCTCACGGCTGCTCGAAGCGGCGGATCAGCTCTATCGCCGCGCGGAGACCGGCATCGCCCGGCTGCCGCGTTCCTGCCGTCCGGGGATGTATGCCGCGCGGATCCTCTACGCCGAGATCGGGCGCGAGCTCGAACGGCGCGGCCTCGATTCGGTGAGCGCGCGTGCGACAGTCACGGGCAGTCGCAAGCTGGCGCTGCTGCCGGTGGCGGTGCTGCGTTCCGCGATGCCGTCCGCCCTCGATCGCAGCGCCACGGAATCCGCGGCGCGCTTCCTCGTGGACATCACGGCGCTCACGCCGCGGGCCAATTCGGCGGCGTCGGAAGGTCGTGTGGCGTGGCTGTTCGACCTGTTCGAGCGGCTGGAGCGGCGGGACCACGAACGCGCCGCCGGGGCCTGATCCCCGCGCGACCGGGCCGTGGACAATTCCTGGCTGGCGCTGCTCGAGCTGCTGATCGGCGCCATGATCCTGCTGGGCTGGGCCGTGATCGAACTCGTGTCGCTGCGCCTGGACAAGCGGCGCGAGGAAGAGAAGGCGAGGGCGCAGGCGGCCTCGGCAGGCGCGGATGTGCCCGCCGAGGAAAAACCTCAGGACGCCGCGTGACGCGGCATGCGGAACGGCAGCATCAGCTGCACGATGGGTGACCGGAAGCGCTCCAGCGAAAGGCTTTCGTGGATGGCCGGTGTCGCCTTTCCGAGCAGGAACGTGGAGAGCAGCGACCGCGCGTAGAAGGGCGTGTCTTCCAGCGTGGATTCCACTTTCACCGGCAGCGTCTGATCCACCCGTGTGGCGCGCGGGATGCCCCAGAGGGTGCCCGGCAGCGTGACGCGCCTGGGCGATTCGATTTCGGTCGCGCCGCCGCGATCGTCGCAGCGCACCGCCAGGCTGTAGGGCTCACCGGTCTTTCGCAGCACGTCGTAGTAGATCACCGTCTCGCCCGGATTCGGGCAGCCCCTCGACCAGTCCCACCGCACGAAGCCATTTTCCAGAGGCTCGTCGCCCGCGTTCGAGTCCACATACGCCTCGCCCTGCCACGAGAGATCGGGCTTTTCCAGTTCCACTTCGATCCGTGAGCCCGGGGCGATCGGCCGCCAGCGATGGCGACCGGCGCCATCGAGCGAGTAGGTGGTGTCCTGCATGGCGCGCGGATGGATGCGGATGCGGCCCTTGATGCGGCCGGGCAGAGGAAACGTGCGCTCGTCGACGCGAATGTCGAGGCTCGAGCCCGTCCATTCGACGGAACTGGGGCCGACGGACAGCGTGCGGGACGTGCGTTCGAGATCGCGACTGCCGCGCTCCGTCAGCGCCCAGCGCTTGCCGCCCTTGCCGTAGAGCGCGACGTTGATGGCGCAGTGATTCGAGGCGAGGCCCTTGCCCGCCTTGCGCGCCCACGCGTAGTAGGGCGAGAACACGCTGCCGACGAAGGCGATCAGCGTGATGCCGTGCTTCCGGTCGTCGCTCAGCGCATCGAGATACCACCAGAGATAGCCGCCGTCGGGGACGGGCTGGTCGAAGGCAGGGGTCAGCGTGTTCATTTCACTCCGAGATCGATGAGTACGGCCTGGGCGGCCTGGCCACCGGACAGCGCGGCCATGGGCACGCCGGGACCGGGGTGCGTGCTGCCGCCCGCGAGATAGAGACCGGGCACGCGGGTGCGGGCGCCGGGACGTTGAAAACTGGCCAACCAGCCGTGCGACGCGCGACCGTACAGCGCGCCGCCGGTGGCGGGGAACAGACGATGGAACTCGGCCGGTGTCACGCAGGTGCCTGCGCCGCCGGCCAGATCCACTTCGAGGCCGCAGCGGCTCAGCACGGCGAACGCGGCCTGCTCCACGGCGTGCACCCGTTCCGGCGGGTAAGCCTCACGGTCACCGGTGGGCGGCGCATTCACGAGGCACAGCATGCGCTCGGGTCCGGGCGTCGCCATGTTGCCGACGTCATCGCGATCCTGTGCGCACACGTAGACCGTGGGTTCGTCCGGCGTGCGGCGGTCGCGGAAGATCGCGTCGAACTCTGCACGGTAGTCGCGGGAGAAGAACACGTTGTGCCGCGACAGGGGAAACCCGCTCGTGCGTGCCGAGAGGAGCCACGTCATTGCCGAGAGGGAGCGCGCGGCCGGCGGTGTCGCGGGCGTCGCCTTGCGCAGGTCTTCGCCGAACAGGCCTGCCCCGAGCGCCGACGCGTCGGCATTCACCACTACCGCATCGGCTTCGATGCGCTCGCCACTGGCGGTCTCCACGGCGCGGACGCCGCGGCCGTCGGTCGTGATCGAGCGGACCTCGGTGCCGTAGCGCAGTGTGGCGCCGGCGGCGCGCGCGGTCTGCGCCAGCACCTGTGCAAGACGGTGCATGCCGCCATCCACCAGCCACACGCCGTCCTGTTCGACGTGCGCCACGAGCATGAGGGTCGCCGGCGCCTGGAAGGGGGACGCGCCGCAGTAGGTGGAATAGCGACCGAACAGCTGACGCAGACGCGGGTCCTGGAAGTGATCGCCGAGGGCCTGCCACATCGTCGCGAAGGGACGGATGCGCCACAGCCCGCCGAGACCGCGCAGGCCGGCGCGACTCACCAGGGTCACGGGGTTGGGACGGGACCCGCGCAGGAAGGGGCGCTCGAGCGTTGTGTAGATGTCGCGCGCGCTGTCGCAGAACTGGAGAAAGCGTTTCGCCTCGGCCGCGCCGGAGAGTCGTCCGATCTCGTCGGCCGAACGCGCGGGATCCGCAAACAGGTCTAGGCGTTCATCGGCGGACCACGCGTGCCTCGCGAGCACCTCCGCCTTGTGCACCCGCACATCCGACGCGAAGGAGCGACCGGCGCGCTCGAACAGTTCCTCGAACACCCATCGCATCGTGAACACGGTGGGGCCCGCATCGATGCGAGCGCCGCCGACCTCCACCTCTCGCATCTTGCCGCCGGGTGTCGCTGCACGTTCCAGCACGGTGACATCGAGACCCCGTGCCGCGAGGTCGATCGCGCAGGCGAGCCCCCCCACTCCGGCACCGACGATCGTCACGCGTTTGCGGTCCCGGCGGACGGAATCGGTGCGTCGATGATTCGAAATGCGGTCCGAAGCGCGGTTCGCCGCACTGCCGGGTGATGCCGGACCGGTTCGGACGACGTGCGCTTCGCCCGAGGCGTCGGGCACGTAATCAACGGCTTGCGCGGTGAGTGTCGGAGGAATCACGGGCTCCATCCTTCCGGAAGTTCCGGCGTGAGAAAAGGCGGCGGCTTTTTGATTGACCGCTGGAGGTTCGGTGTCTATATTACATGACACATGCAGTGACTATTCAACGTGACACATCACCGTGGAGGTGGCGGGGCATGGATGCGAGAGAACGGATCGAGCGAGCCCTCGAGATGGCGCTGGCGGGCAGACAGGCGATGGGATGTCCCCCCGGACTGGCGGCTGCCGTGCACTACGCGGTGTTCCCCGGCGGTGCGCGGGTGCGACCCCGGTTGTGTCTGGCGGTGGCAGCGGCCTGCGGCGAGCGGGGTCCCGGCATTGCGGACGGTGCGGCGGCGGCGATCGAATTGCTGCACTGCGCTTCCCTCGTGCACGACGACCTCCCCTGTTTCGACGACGCGCCCACGCGCCGCGGCAAGGCCTCGGTGCATTGCGCCTTCGGCGAGCGGCTCGCGGTGCTCGCGGGTGACGCACTGATCGTCACCGCGTTCGAAGTGCTCGGCAGCTCGGCGGCAAGCGCCCCGGCGCGTCTCGTGCCGCTGCTGGCAACGATCACGTCCTCGGTGGGCATGCCCACCGGCATCGTGGCAGGTCAGGCATGGGAATGCGAGAGCCAGGTGGTGCTGGATGACTACCAGCGCGCCAAGACCGGTTCGCTGTTCGCCGCGGCTGCCGTCGCCGGTGCGCAGGCTGCCGGCGCCGATGCGACGCCCTGGCGTGCGCTCGGCGAACGTCTCGGTGAGGCCTACCAGGTTGCCGACGACATTCAGGACGTGGCCTCTGCGCCGGAACAGATCGGCAAGCCCACCGGGCGCGACCGGATGCTCGGTCGTCCCAGTGCCGTGGAACAGTTCGGTCTCATGGGCGCGGTGCAGCGGGTGAAGGATCTCGTCGCCGCCGCGGTCGAGGCCGTGCCGGTCTGCGCAGGCGCCGGGTCGTTGCGGATGCTGATCCAGGCCGAGTCGCAACGGATACTTCCGAGAGACCTCGCGCGGCTCGCCGCGTAGGCCACAGGCGAGGCGGTCCGACATGAACAACGGCATCGCCTCCCCGAGACCGCCAGCCTCCTGGCGTGACTCGCTGCTCGCGCTGCGGGACAGGCTCCTCGCGAGCCCCAAATTCCAGCGCTGGGCCGGCGCCTTCCCGCTGACCCGGCCGATCGCCCGGCGCCATGCGCGTGCGGTGTTCGACATCTGCGCCGGGTTCGTCTATTCGCAGGTCCTCTTCTCCTGTGTGCAGCTGCGCATCTTCGAGCGGCTCCGCGACGGCCCCGACACGCTGGATGCCATCGCGTCCGCCACGCGGCTTCCGCCCGAGGCAGCCCGCACACTGCTGGATGCCGCGGTCTCGCTCCATCTGATCGAACGCCGCGCGGACCATCGCTATGGTTTGGGCCCGCTCGGTGCGGCAACGCTGGGCAATCCCGGCATCGCCGCGATGGTCGAGCACCACGGCGTGCTCTACGGCGATCTCCACGATCCGGTCGCCTTGCTGCGTGGCGAAGTCAAGGACACCGCGCTTTCCCGTTACTGGGCCTACGCGCGGAGTTCTGCGCCCGGCGCCCTGGACCCCGGCGCGGTCGCGGAGTACAGCACGCTCATGGCGACATCGCAGTCGCTGGTTGCCGAAGAGATTCTGGACGCGTACCCCGTCGGGCAGCATCGCTGCGTCCTAGACGTGGGAGGCGGGGAGGGCGTGTTCCTGCTCACCGCCGCGCGCCGCACGCCTGCGCTTTCCTGTCTGCTGTTCGACCTTCCCCCCGTCGCGGAACGCGCGCGGGTGCGGTTTGCGAAGGAGGGCGTGAACGGCCTGGCCTTCGGCGGGGACTTCCGCCGGGATGCTCTCCCGACCGGTGCCGACCTTGTGACGTTCGTGCGAGTGCTGCACGACCACAGTGACGCTACGGTGGAACTGCTGCTGCGCAAGGCGTTCGCCGCGCTGCCCTCCGGCGGCCGCGTGCTGATTGCCGAGCCGATGGCCCGCACCGGCGGCGCCGAACCCATGGGCGAGGCCTACTTCGGCTTCTATCTCCTGGCGATGGGCAGCGGCCGTCCGCGCAGCCCGGATGAACTGCGACGCATGCTGACGGAGGCCGGTTTCGTCTCCGTACGGTCGCTGCGGACCCGGCAGCCGCTGCAGACAGGGGCCCTTGTTGCAGTGCGGCCATAAATTGAGATTGACATTAAGATGTGTCAAGTTAAACTGACACTCATGGTCTCAACCCTCTTCATGTTCCCGTTCGGCGCCTCTCCCCCATGACTGCGTCCACCCCGTTCAACACGCTCGCCGTGGTGCTCGAGGAACCCCAGCGCCTGGCGCTCGGACGTCTCGACCTCACGCCGCCGGGCGATGACGACGTCGTGGTGGACATCGAATTCAGCGGCATCAGCACCGGCACCGAGCGCCTGCTCTGGTCCGGTCGCATGCCGCCGTTCCCGGGAATGGGTTACCCGCTGGTGCCGGGCTACGAGTCGGTGGGACGCGTCTGTGACGCAGGCCCCGGGGCCAAGGCCCGCATCGGCGAGCGCGTGTTCGTGCCTGGCGCCAATTGCTTCGGCCCCGTGCGCGGACTGTTCGGCGGCGCGGCGGCGAAGCTGGTGGTGCCCTCGCGCCGCGTGGTGCGGGTGGACGAAGGCCTGGGTGAGCACGCGGTGCTGCTGGCGCTTGCCGCCACCGCGCAACATGCCATCGCCGGGGGCCAGTCCGGCAATCCGGAACTCGTCATCGGCCATGGTGTGCTGGGCCGCCTGCTCGCGCGGCTGTCTGCGATCGACGGCACCCCGGTCACCGTCTGGGAACTGGATGCCTCGCGGCGCGAAGGCGCTTCGGGCTACCGCGTGTGCGATCCGGCCGACGATGCCCGCAACGACTACCGCGTCATCTGCGATGTCAGCGGTGACAGCGCGATTCTCGACACGCTCATCCCGCGGCTGCGCCCGGGCGGCGAGATCGTGATCGCCGGTTTCTACAGCGAACCCCTGTCGTTCAAGTTCGCCCCTGCATTCATGCGGGAAGCCCGTCTGCGCGTCGCCGCGCAGTGGCAGCCCGCCGATCTGGAAGTGGTGCTCGAGCACCTGCGTGCAGGCCGTCTTTCCCTGGACGGTCTCATCACACACCGTCGGCCGGCCGAGGAGGCGCAGGACGCCTACCGGACCGCGTTCGACGACCCTGCATGTCTGAAGATGGTTCTCGACTGGAGGTCCTGCTCATGACGAACCCCGTATCCGGCGCCGCGTCGGCTTTCCTGCAATCGGTGCGACTGCAAGTTCCCGAGGACGACGGGACCATGGAGGCCGTGGAGCCCGCCAAGCGCGAGACGCAGATCATCGCGATCTACGGCAAGGGCGGCATCGGCAAGAGCTTCACGCTGGCGAACCTCTCCTACATGATGGCCCAGCAGGGCAAGCGCGTGCTGCTGATCGGCTGCGATCCGAAGAGCGACACGACGTCCCTGCTGTTCGGCGGCAAGGCCTGTCCCACCATCATCGAGACCTCCTCGCGCAAGAAGCTCGCGGGCGAGCCCGTACAGATCGGCGACGTCTGCTTCAAGCGCGGCGGCGTGTTCGCGATGGAGCTCGGCGGGCCCGAGGTGGGTCGCGGCTGCGGCGGTCGCGGAATCATCCACGGCTTCGAACTGCTGGAGAAGCTGGGCTTCCACGACTGGGGTTTCGACTACGTGCTGCTGGACTTCCTCGGCGACGTGGTGTGCGGCGGCTTCGGTCTGCCCATCGCCCGCGACATGTGCCAGAAGGTCATCGTCGTCGGCTCCAACGACCT
>CAZEDA010000112.1:0-5112 GCA_964510915.1 uncultured Rhodocyclaceae bacterium
ATCGCCAACATCGCCGACAGCGCCCGCCAGGTCGTGGCCGAGCTGAAGGCCCTGGGCGCCAAGCCCTTCGTCTTCCCGGCCATGGGCAGCCATGGCGGTGCCACCGCCGAAGGCCAGCGCGAAGTGCTGGAGGGTTACGGCATCACCGAGGAGTTCGTCGGCTGCCCCATCCACTCGCAGATGGAAGTGGTCGAGCTCGGCAAGCTCGACAACGGCATGCCCATCTATATGGACAAGCTTGCGGCGGCCGCCGACGGCGTGGTCGTGATCTGCCGTGTGAAGCCCCACACCAACTTCCGTGCGCCCATCGAGTCCGGCATCGTCAAGATGCTGACCATCGGCATGGGCAAGATCATCGGCGCCACCGAGCTTCACACGCAGGGCATGGACATGTTCGGCGAGCTGCTGCCGGCGGCCGCGAAGCTCATCATGAGCAAGAAGAACATCCTCCTCGGCGTGGCCATGATCGAGAACGCCGCGGACGAGACGGCCATGATCGAAGCCGTGCCGGCCGAGCAGATCTTCACCCGCGAGCCGGAGCTTCAGGCCAAGGCCAAGGAGTTCATGGCGCGTCTGCAGTTCGACGAGATCGACGTGCTCGTCGTCGAGAAGATCGGCAAGAACATCTCCGGTTCCGGCATGGACCCGAACATCACGGGCCGCAACGCCCGCTTCATCGAGTGGAACATGAAGCCCTTCGTGAAGAAGATCGCCGTGCTGGGCCTCACCCCCGAGACCCACGGCAACGCGACGGGCGTCGGCAGCGCCGATGTGATCACCATGCGTCTGTACAAGGAGATCGACATCGGCAAGACCTACGCGAACATCATCACCTCCACGTACCTCGACGGCGGCGCGATCCCGATCATCATGAACACCGATCACGATGCCATCCGCCTCGCGGTCAAGACGGTGGTGCGCGTGAAGCCCGAGGACACCAAGATCGTCCGCATCGCCAACACGCTCGAGGTGCTGGACATCCAGGTCTCCGAGCCGATGCTGCCGTTCATCAAGGCCAACCCGTCCATGTTCGAGATCGTCGGCGAGCCCGAGGCCTTCAAGTTCGACGCGAAGGGCACGCTGTACCCCATGCTGGGCAAGCACCACGAGCACGCGGTCGCCTGATCGGAGCGGTATGCAGATTCACCTGGACCCCGTCGGCGGCGTGGCGGGGGATATGTTCATCGCTGCGGTGACCGACGCCTTCCCGCATCTGCGGGAAGGCATGCTCGCCGCGGTCCGCGCCGCCGGGCTGCCCGCCGAGGTCGCCTGCCGCTTCGAACCGCACAAGGACCACGCTCTCACGGGCAGCCGGTTCGTCGTCGATCTTCCGCCCGCGCCGCAGGGGGCGGTGACGTACGAACCCCGCTCGGCCGATCACGGCCACGACCACGGTGACGGGCACCACCATCATCACCACGACGGTCATCCTCACCATCACGACGACCAGCCCCATGGTGTCGCCCACGCGCATCCCCATGCCAATTTCGCCGAGCTGCGCACGGCGCTCCTCGCGTCGAGTCTCGATGCCGAAGTGAAGCACCACGCCATCGGCATCTTCACGGTGCTCGCGAGCGCCGAGGGCAAGATCCACGGTCATCCGGTGGACGAGGTGTCGTTCCATGAACTGGGCGAGTGGGATTCCATCGCCGACATCGTCGGCGCTGCCTATCTGATTGCCCAGCTCGATGCGCGCGCGTGGACGGTCGGCGTTCTGCCTCTGGGTTCGGGGTTCGTGCAGACCGCCCACGGCCGACTGCCGGTGCCGGTGCCGGCCACCACGGCGATCCTCGAAGGGTTTGCCTTCGCCGATGATGGTCTGACGGGCGAGCGCATCACGCCCACCGGCGCGGCGATCCTCCGGCATCTCAACTGCCGCCAGCAGAAGAGCGCCGGCCGCTCCCTGAAGCTGAAGCATTCCGGCTACGGCTTCGGTACCCGCCGTTTCCCGGGCCTCAGCAATGTCCTGCGCGTGCTTGCCTTCGAGGCGGCGGAGGTCGAAGGCGATCTGGAGAATTCGGAAGCCGTGGTCGTGGAGTTCGACGTGGACGACCAGACGCCGGAAGATCTCGCTATCGGGCTCGACCGGATCCGCGCGCGGGCAGGGGTGCTCGACGTCATCCAGATGCCGGTGTTCGGCAAGAAGGGACGCATCACTGCGCGCATTCAGGTGCTGGCCGAACCGGATGCGCTGTCCGGCGTGGTGGAGACCTGCTTCCTGGAAACCACCACCATCGGCCTGCGCTACCACACGGTGAATCGCCACCGCCTGCCGCGTGAACTGCGCGTCGTGCAGGTGGGCAACCATGCGATCCGCGTGAAGGTCGCGCACCGGCCGGATACCGTCACGGCCAAGGCCGAGAGCGACGACACGGCGCAGACGCCCGGGTCGAGCGTGCGCTCGCGCATCCGCTTCGCCGCGGAAGAGGCCGGTCTCGGTGCCGCGGAAGGAGAATCGTCTTGAACGCCGCGGTCACGCCGGTCGAGCGCCTCGAGGCCGTGCTCGCCACGATGCCGGCGATTGCCTGCGCGGTGAGCGGCGGCGTCGACAGCCTCACGCTCGCTACCCTCGCCCATCGCCGCTTTCCTGAAGCGGTCACGATGTTCCACGCGGTGTCCCCGGCCGTGCCCCAAGAGGCCACCGATCGGACCCGGGCTCTCGCCGCGCAGGAGAACTGGCGGCTCACCATCATCGATGCCGGCGAGTTCCTGAACGAGCAGTACCGCGCGAATCCTTCCAACCGCTGTTACTTCTGCAAGACGAGTCTCTACGGCGCCATTCGGCCTGCCACCACCGCGCAGGTGGTGTCCGGCACCAATCTGGATGACCTCGGCGAGTATCGGCCGGGCCTCGAAGCCGCGAAGGAGCACGACGTGCGCCATCCGTTCGTCGAGGCCGGGATCGACAAGCAGACCGTCCGCGCGATCGCGAGGTCGCTGGGCCTGCCCGATGTCGCGGAACTGCCCTCGGCCCCCTGTCTGTCCAGCCGCATCGAAACGGGCATCGGCATCGATCCCGCCATGCTCGCGTGCGTGCATGCCGCGGAGAAGTTCGTGGCCGGTGCAGTGGTGGCGAAGACGGTGCGGGCGCGTGTTCGCGCCACGGGTGTCGTGATCGAACTCGACGCGCAGTCGCTAGGGGCGCTCGGCGAAACGTCCGTGCCGCTCGGCGAAAAGGTCGCGCAGATCTTTCGCGACGGCGGCTTCGATCTGCCCGTGCAGTTCGCTCCGTACCGCGTCGGCAGTGCCTTCCTCCATCCCGTCAAGCTAGTCGCAAAATGACCGCCAAAGGTGATATCCGGCTCGACTTCGAGCGTCGCAACCGCATGGGCCTCGAAGAAGCCATCCTCGCGAGCGGCAAGTCCGTCGCGCACCTCGCAGCCATCCTCGACGAAGCGGCCGAGCGCGGCTCCCGCTTCCTGTTCACGCGCCTTTCGCCGGAGCAGCTCGCGCAACTCCCCGAGCACCATCGGAGCGCTCTCGACTACGAACCCCTCTCACGTACGGCGTACTTCGGCCAGCCCGAGTCCGCGAAGTCCGCCACACGGGTGGCTGTCGTCGCCGCGGGCACCTCGGACATCAATGTGGTCCGCGAAGTCACCCGCACGCTGCACTGGTATGGCGAGCCCACGGTGGAGATCACCGACGTGGGCGTCGCCGGCATCTGGCGCCTGCTCGAACGCGTGGAGGACTTCCGTCACATGCCCGTGGTGATCGTGGTGGCCGGCATGGACGCCGCCCTGCCTACGGTCATCGGCGGGCTCGTGGCAGGTGCCGTCATCGGCGTGCCCACGTCCGTGGGTTATGGCGTGGCCACGGGCGGCCACTCCGCCTTGCACTCCATGCTCACGAGTTGCGCAGCGGGTCTCACTGTCACCAACATCGACAACGGCTTCGGCGCTGCCTGCGCGGCGATGCGCATCCTCCGGGCTGTGCCCGTCGCCTGATCGGCACGAATTCGGGATCTGTCCAGCGCGGCCCCCCGGGCGGAGCCCGGGCTACGCGCTTCGGCGCCTGCCTGCCAGAGCGCTACACCGCGGCCTCGTAGGCTTCGCACCGGTGCCTCCCCGCGGTCTTCGCGCGATACATGGCGGTGTCCGCATTGGCGAGCAGCGTCGCGGCATCCTGGCCGTCCCGCGGGAACATCGCGATGCCGATGCTCGGGGTGACGACGATCGCGTGGCCTCCGATGTGATGAGGCACGGACACTGCCGCGAGAATCTTCGCGGCCACGTCGGCAGCATCGCGGTCGTCATCCACGTGGGACAGCAGCGCCACGAACTCATCGCCGCCGAGCCGTCCGACGGTGTCGGAGCCCCGGAGCGAGGCGACCAGGCGATCCGCCACCCCTCGCAGCAGCTCGTCTCCCACCGCATGACCCAGGCTGTCATTCACTTCCTTGAAGTGATCGAGATCCACGAACAGCACCGCGAAGCGTGTTCCCGCGCGCTGCGCGAAGCGGATGTTCTGGCCGAGCCGGTCGAGGATGAGCGCGCGATTGGGCAAACCGGTCAGCGCATCGTGCCGGGCCAGATGGGACAGACGGCTGGCCGTGGCCCGCGCGTCCGTTACATCCCGGAACACCATCACCACGCCCAGCAGCTCGCCGGAAGAGGCGCGGATCGGCGAGAGCGACTCCTCGATGGCGGTCTCGCGACCCTGGCGATCCACCAGCACGGCTTCCGTCGTCTCGACTTCGGGCGTCTCGCCGAGCGCGCGGTTCATGGTGTCGCCGACCGGCAGGCGGTCGGTCTCGCCGATGACCCGGAACACCTCGTCGACCGGTCGACCCACCGCCTCGCCCGACGGCCAGCCGGTGAGCGTCTCCGCGACCGGATTGAGGTACTGGATCCTGCCGTCCGGGTCGGTCGTGATGACCGCGTCCGCAATCGAGTGCAGGGTGACCTGCAGCCGTTCGTAGAGCCGCCGGTACCGCGCCTCGCTCGCGACGCGCGCCTGTTCGACGGACACGGACAGCAGAAGCGCCGGCACGACCGTCGCGATCTGCGGCAGATAGAAGAGGGCCTGCTGCCATTCGGCAGTGAACGGCGGCGGCAGAAACAGACCCTGCGCGATCAGCACGCCGGCCGTCAGCGAGGTGGCGAACACGCA
>CAZEDA010000112.1:5212-9665 GCA_964510915.1 uncultured Rhodocyclaceae bacterium
CCCGCTGCCGCGGTTGCTCCACCAGAAAGGCGATGGCGGCCGCGTTCGCGTACCAGAGCGTGGCGACGTTGCCGGGCTGGCGCGACAGATAGAGCCCCACGAGCGCAAGGACACTGTAGGCGACGAACAGCGTCAGGGCGGTCGTGCGCAGCGGCGTCCCGACCTGGGCTGCTTCCGCGGGCACTTCGGCCGCGACGTTGTCGCCGGGAGAGGATCCTTTCAGCTTCACCCTGCCCCCTTCCGGCCGGAGCGCATCAGTCGCAGACCGAAGCGGACGATCAGCGCGGCAGCGATCAGGCCCGTTCCGATGGCGACGAGTTTCTCTTCGACGCTCCTTCCCGACGTCCGCCGGTAGGGCGCGACCCACTTGTCATGGAGACTCTCGCGTTCCGCGGGTGTGATGGCGCGCAGACCCTGTTCGAGAATCGCGCCGAGCATCGGCCAGTCGTGCCGGTACGCGAAACTGAGCGAATACTCGAAGCCAACCGGGTCCCTGGCCTGGAGACCCTCGATGCCGTGGCGCTTCAGGATGAAGTGAACGCTCGCGGTATCTGCCACGGCCGCGGTGAATCGCCGGTCCCGGACGCCCTGCAGTCCTTCGAGGTCGTCCTGAACCGGAATCCACTCCACGGCGGGGAAGCGGCTTCGCACGAAGCTCTCGACGGCGTAGCTGCGACCCACGGCAACCTTCAGCCCGGCATAGCGGTCGAGACTGGCGGGCGCGTTGCCGTCGCGACGCGTCACCACGACGGCCGGAATCGAGACGTACGGTGTGGTGAACCCGAGGTACACGGAGCGTTCCGGCGTGGGCCGGACCGATGAGATGAGATCGACCTGCCCCTGCCGGGCGAGGGCAAGATTGCTGTCCAGAGGTGCAGCCGGCAGGTACTCCACCGGGAGACCCGTGACTCGGGAGATGGCGCGGAGATAGTCCACGGACAACCCCGCAAGCGTGCCGTCGTCCTCGACGTACACGAAGGGGCCATAGTCGCGCTCCGGCGCGAAGCGAATCGGCGCCTGGCCGGAGAGCCAGGCCCGCTGAGCGTCGGTGAGTACCTCTGCTGTGGCATTCGCGGCGGCAGGCGCGCTTTCGCAGGCGAAAAGAATCACCAGCCAACCGAAGGCTGCCAACGCTGCTCCCATCCTCCCGCGCACCTTTCGAGGAATCATCGAGAACCTCTGACGGATGTGGCGGCTTCGCTTGGAACGCCACCATGATAGACCACGCTAGCTAGCCTCCGTTTGCGGTGGAACAGGCAAATCGGCGAAAAATCGGCAGTAGGGTTGTTGCCGGTCGGCGCTACGGAAGAGCGGTCGCGTGTGTCATGATGAATTCCACACGGGCAGGTGCCCGAGAACAGGCGGAGGGCTCGACATGGGACTGCTGGATCAGGTGATCGGCGCGGTGGCCGGACAGATGGGGAATGCACAGGGTGGCGGGGCGGCGGGCAATCCCCTGCTGCAGATGGTCATGCAGCTCATTCAGAACCAGCCGGGGGGGCTCCAGGGCCTCATCGAGCAGTTCACCCGCGCGGGTCTGGGGCAGCAGGCCCAGTCCTGGGTGAGCACCGGTGCCAATCTGCCGGTCTCGGCAGAGGACCTGATGAAGGTCTTCGGCGGCAGCGGCGGACAGCTCGGGCAGATGATGTCCCAGCTGGGAATGGACCAGAACCAGGCGATGGGCGGGTTGGCGGACATGCTGCCGCAGGTCGTGGACAAGCTCACGCCCAACGGTCAGGTGGAGTCCGGTGCCGGACTCGAACAGGGACTGAGCGCGCTGCTGAACCAGTTCCGCTGAGCGAAGCCGAAGCGGGCGCTGCGTGCCGTCAGTGCCCGCCGAGATACGCCGCGCGGACGGCCTCGTTGCCGAGAAGCTCCTTCGGGGTGCCTTCCACGGTGATGTGGCCGGTCTCCAGCACATAGCCGCGGTCCGCCACCGACAGCGCCATGTTGGCGTTCTGCTCCACGAGCAGGATCGTCATGCCCAGCGTGCGGATCTCGCGGATGGTCGCGAAGAGGTTCTGCACGATCAGCGGCGCCAGGCCCAGCGACGGTTCGTCGAGCAGCAGCAGTTTCGGTTTGGCCATCAGCCCGCGGGCCACGGCGAGCATCTGCTGCTGGCCGCCGGAGAGCGTCCAGCCGAGTGCTTTCGCGAACGGCTGGATCTCGGGGAAGATGCCGAACATGCGGTCGGCTTCCTCCTCGAGCTGCCGTCTCGGCACCCCGCGACGGTTCGAGGCGCCCAGCAGGATGTTCTCGCGCACGGTGAGTCCCGGGAAGATCCGCCGGCCCTCGGGAACGTGGCTGATGCCCAGGCGCGCGATGGCCTCCGGCCCGCTCCGGGCGATGGATCTGCCCTCGAACAGGACATCGCCCGCCGCCGCGGGAACCAGCCCCGAGATCGTCTTCAGCGTCGTGCTCTTGCCGGCGCCATTGGCACCCAGCAGGGTCACGAGTTCACCCGCCTCCACACGGAGGCTCACGCCCTCGAGCGCCCGCACGGCGCCGTAGAAGCTCGAGACGTTGCGCAATTCGAGCAGGGCCATGTCAGTTCACCGGTCCGGACGTGCCGAGATAGGCGGCGACGACATCGGGATGCCGCAGCACATCCTGAGGCGTGCCCTCGGCGATCTTGCGGCCGAAGTTGAGCACCGTGATCCGGTCGGACACCTTCTCCACCAGCCCCATGTCGTGGTCGATGAGGAAGATCGTGAGGCCGTGCCCTCGCAATCGCCTCAGCAGTTCGACGAGGTTCATCTTCTCGGTCTGATTCAATCCGGCGGCGGGTTCGTCGAGCAGCAGCAGACGCGGATGGCCCGCGAGCACCCGGGCGATTTCCACGAGCCGCTGGTGACCGTAGGGCAGGTTGCGCACGATCATGTGGGCGCGATCGGCGAGGCCGACGAACGCAAGCGCGGACATCGCGCGGGCTCGGAGTGCCTTGTTGCCGGCCGGGATCGGGTTGCCGTCACGCTGTGCCCCGACCATCACGTTCTCCAGCGCGGACAGGTTGGCGAACAGGCGGATGTTCTGGAACGTCCGGCCGATCCCTCGTCCCGCGCGTTCGTGCGGGCGCAGCAGCGAGACGTCCTCCCCTTCGAGCACGACACCGCCGGCAGTCGGCTTGTAGATGCCGCTCACCACGTTGAGCGACGTGGTCTTGCCCGAGCCATTGGGGCCGATCAGCGCATGCACGGTGCCGCGGTTCACCGCCATGTCGATGCCGTCGACCGCCTTGAGCCCGCCGAAGTGCTTGGCCAGTCCGTGCAGCGTGAGCAGCGGACCGGAGGCGCCGGCGCTCACGTCGAGTTCCAGGGGCTGCACGCCCGTCGTGTCGGTGAAGGCAGGCTTCGCGAACCGGGCGCGGCCGACCTTGATGAGCCCCCAGATGCCTTCCGACAGGAACACCATGATGAGGATCACGCCGATGCCGTAGACCGCGAGGTACACGTCCTTGACGAAGGACAGCGCCTCCGGGAGGTGCTTCAGCCATTCGGGCATCTGCACGATCAGCACGGTGCCGATCACGCCGCCGAACGGCGATTGCGCCCCGCCCAGCAGCGTGGCCGTGAGGAACTCGATGGACCGCGCGAAGTTGAAGTTGTCCGGGCTGATGTACGCAAAGCCGGCCGCATACAGGCCGCCGCCGATGGACCCCAGAAGCGCAGAAAGGGAGAACGCGGTCACCTTCGTGCGCAGGGTGTGGACCCCCACGACCTCCGCCGCGAGCTCATTCTCGCGGACCGAGCGCATCGCGCGGCCGAGCCTCGTGCCGGGAAGCCACCACACCGCGAACACGAGCAGGTAGAGGACGATCGCGCAGAACAGCAGGTAGTCGCGATCCTCCGCCATCTCCCACCCGAACAGCGACGGACGCGGGATGCCGGCGATGCCGTCGGGGCCGTGCGTTACCTCGATCCAGTTGACGAGCACGAGATCGAAGATCTGCTGGAAGCTGATCGTGATCATCGCGAGGTAGTGCCCGCCGAGGCGGATCGTGGTGAGCCCGAGCGCCAGGCCCGCCAATGTGGCCGCGCCAGCGCCGAGCAGCAGCGACGACCAGAAGCTCAGACCCGCGGTGGTCGACCCGAGAGCCACGCCGTAGGCGCCGAAGCCGAAGAACGCCGCCTGGGCAAGGTTGATCTGTCCCGTATAGCCCAGCACGACGACCAGCCCGAGCACGGCGATCGCGTAGGTGACCGCCTGCATGAACATCTGCACGACGTAGGCGCTGGTCTCGAACAGATAGGGGACGACGGCGGCCGCTAGCGCGAGCGCGCCGACGACGATCAGGGTGGGGAGGTGCAGGCGTTGCATGGGGCTGTTCCGCTCAGGCCTTTTCCGAGACCTTCTCGCCGAAGATGCCCTGCGGCCGCACGAGCAGGAACAGGAACAGCGCGAGGAAGGCGTAGGCGTCCTTGTAGGGAACGGAGATGTGGTAGGCCGCGAGGCT
>CAZEDA010000113.1:0-3146 GCA_964510915.1 uncultured Rhodocyclaceae bacterium
CCACGGCGGGATTGAAGCGCGTGAACGTGTGATCGCCATTCACGGCCGGGTTCTGACCGGAGCGGTCTTCGACCTTCACGTTCGCGCGGTTGAGACGTCCCGACACCGTGAAGGCGAGCCGATCCGTGACCGACAGCGTGTCGGTCAGGTACAGGCCCAGGTAGCGGTTCTTGCCCTTCACCGCGGTGTTCAGCTCGAAGTCCTCGAGCGGGACGTTGGTGCCGCGAGTGCCATCGAAATCGGCGTCCTGCTCGAACTGGCGATAGTTCGTGATGCCTGCATCCAGGCTGGTGCCGACGGCCAGCTGGTTGTCCATGGCGCCGACGCGACCGAGATAGGACATCTGTGCCGTCATGCCGAAAGCGTTCTGGCGCAGGGAACTGGAATCGTTGGACCCCTGCGATTCCTTGCCGGGGTCGCCGGGCAGAAGAAGACAGTCCGCCGGGACGTTCTCGCAGGCGTCGTTGACGTTGCTCGCGAAGGAGTCCTGACGCTTCCGGCGGACGTACGCGTTGCCGGAAAAGAGCAGCGTGTCGTTGATGAAGTGACTCAGGCGCGCATTGATCATCGTGAGCGCGTTGTTCGTCCGGTCCGGCCACGTGTAGGCCTGGCGCCGGTTGCCGAGGAACGACCGCGGCAGCGCCTGCGTGCCTTCCAGCCTGTTGTTGGCTGTGGTCAAGGACACGTCGAAGTCGGTGACGCCGTCCTGATAGCCGACCTTGGCAAAGAGATTCGCCAGCCGGCTGGGCGAGTAATCGCGCCAGCCGTCTTCCTTGAGGTAGTTGCCCGTCACGAAGTAGTCGACCTTCTCGCCGTGGCCGCCCCATTCGAAGGAGCCGGCCTTGCGGCCGTGAGACCCGGCCCAGGTGGAGGCCGTGAATCCGGGATACTGGAAGCCGGACTTCGTATTGATGGCGAGCGAGCCGCCGAGCGTGTTGAGACCGAACTGCGGATTCGACCCCGGCATGATCGTGATGCTGGAAATGGCCGACTGCGGCACCAGATCCCAGCTCACGGCGTCGCCGAAGGATTCGTTGATCCGCACGCCGTCCTGAAACACCGACAGTCCCTGCGGCAGACCGAGCAGATGCGAGGCCGTGAAGCCGCGGAAGTTGACGTCGGGCTGGAACGGGTTCGCCTGAGCGGAATTGAGATTGATGCTGGAGGTGTTGCTCTCCAGAAACTCGGTGATGTCACCCGCGCGCTGGCGGCCGATGTCCTCGCTCTGGATCACCTGGATGTTCGCCGGGACCTTGCGCTTGGGCAGTCCCAGAGCGGGCAGCGGCGTCGTGCCGACCACTTCCACTTTCGGTGCTTCGAGATCGGTGGCGCGGTTCTGGGCGGCGGCAGGCAGACCGACGCCCGCAGCGAGGCCCACGACCGCGATCGCGTGGCCGAAATGCAGATTCATGTTCCTTCTCCCTGTCTTGGCTGTGTTCTCGGGCCGGCAGGATGGATCGGGCACCCGGCCGGCGCGCGCGCATCGTAGGCCCGGGAGGAGTTCCTGTGATGTTTCCCTGGAAAATAAGGAAAAATTCCCGGTCGCCGTTCCCGCCCCTCGGGCCTGTGCCGGAACGGTCGGCTCGCGAGGGACGTTTCAGGGCTGCGGCGGCGGGACGCGGAAGGTGGCGCGCGGGGCGACCCCGGCGCGGAGGCGGACACCGACGCGAGCTCCCGTGGTGTACTCGGATGCTGCCGGGGCGAGAGCGAGGACGATGGCCCCGTCGGGAAGCCGCAGCCGGAGCATCAGAGCGCTTCCGCGAAATGCCCGTGAGGTGACTTCGGCCTCCACGGCACCTTGCGAGTGCAGTTCGACGTCGTCCGGCCGCAGCAGGACTTCCGCCGACTCACCGTTTCGGACCGATGCCTCTCGGGACGGGACGATCCCCAGCACTGTGCGGACTCCTTCCGGGCACCCATGCCCGGCAAGCAAGGCCCCGTCCCCGATGAACCGGGCGACGAATCCGGACGCCGGCGAGTCGTAGAGCCCGGGTGCGCTGTCCCATTGCGCGAGCCGGCCGCGGTCCATCACGCCCACCACGTCGGCAAAGGCGAAGGCTTCGAACTGGTCGTGTGTCACGAGGATGGCCGCGGCCTTCTCGTGGAGCAGCACCTGCCGGACTTCCCCGGCGAGGCGTTCGCGCAGATCGCCGTCGAGGCTCGAGAAGGGCTCGTCCAGCAGAACGAGGGGCGGTCGGTTGGCGAGGGCGCGAGCCAGCGCCACCCGCTGCTGCTGGCCGCCGGAGAGTTCATGCGGGTACCGCCCTTGCAGGCCGTCGAGGCCGACGAGAGACAGCAGTTCGGCGACTCTCCGGCGCCGCAAGTCGGTGTCCTGCCGGGACAGCCCGAACGCGATGTTCTCCGCGACGTCGAGGTGGGGGAACAGGGCGAAGTCCTGGAACACCATGCCGATGCGGCGTTGCTCGGGCGGTACGGTCACTCGCGGTCGCGACGCAGGCACTCCGGCGAGATCGATGCTTCCGACCTGGAGCGACTCGAAGCCCGCGATGAGTCGCAGCAGCGTCGTCTTTCCGCAGCCCGATGGCCCCAGGAGCGCTGCGATGGCGCCTGGCGCGAGCGACAGGGAGACGTCGTCGAGCACGCGATGCGCGCCGAAGGCGTGGCTGACATGTTCGACTGCCAGGATCGGTGCCGCGCTGGCGGAAGGGGCGGGTTGCAAGGGGCGTGCGGTTCCGTCGGGGAATGGGTCAGCACAGTCTGATCGTAACTGTGCGAGGGGATCGCATGATCTCGGAGGATTATCGCGGAACCCGGGCCGCGTGCGACAGCCTGACCGTACAATCGGCCGCCTCCCCCGACCCGCCTCCACGCGTGACGCTCCCGACCCGATGGTCCGCCCTCCTGCCCGCAGTGCTCGTGGCCGTGCTGGTCGCAGCACCGCTGATCGGTCTCGCGATCACTGGCCTTGCAGGACTGCGTGTGGACACCTGGCAGGGGCTCATCGAGGGCGGGCTGTCCGGCTTCGCAGCGACAAGCGTGGCTCTGCTCGTGCTCGTCGCCGCGGGTGTGGCGCTGATCGGCGGAGTGACCGGATGGCTGACTGCGGCCTACGTGTTTCCGGGCAGTCGGCACTTCACCTGGCTGCTGGTGCTCCCGCTCGCCATGCCGGGCTACGTCGTTGCCTA
>CAZEDA010000113.1:3246-9656 GCA_964510915.1 uncultured Rhodocyclaceae bacterium
ACTTCACCTGGCTGCTGGTGCTCCCGCTCGCCATGCCGGGCTACGTCGTTGCCTACGCCTACGCCGATCTGCTGCAGTTCTCCGGTCCGGTACAGACGTGGCTGCGTGATACCTTCGGATGGGGCCCCAGGCAGTACTGGTTCCCTGAAGTGCGCAGTCTGCCGGGAGCGGCAGTGCTCTTCGTGTGTGTGCTGTTTCCCTACGTCTATCTGCCGGTCCGCGCGGCGGTGCAGGCAGTGCCCGCGTCGCTGATCGAGGCGGCGCGCCTGTCGGGTCTGCCGTCACGCGCCGTCGTCCTGAGAGTCGTGCTGCCACTGGCGTGGCCGGCTATTGCGGGCGGCGTCATTCTCTGCTCGATGGAAGTTCTCGCCGACTACGGCGCCGTGTCCTATCTCGCCGTCGATACCTTCAGCGTCGGCATCTACAAGGCGTGGCTCGGGTATGGCGACCGGGTGAGCGCGGTGCAACTGGCGCTCGTACTGCTGGTCGTGGTCGGTACCCTGATGATCGTCGAATCGCGACTGCGCGGCCGGCGCCGATTCGCCGCGAGGGGCGGACCGGTTCGCGGATCGGCGCCGGTGGTGCTGAGCGGAGCGAAGGCGTGGTGCGCTTTTGTCGCCTGCATCGTGCCGGTCGTCGCCGGCTTCGTTCTCCCGCTCGCGACGCTCGTGCGCGTGGCGGTGAAGGACGCGGAATCCCACCAATGGGAGCGCTACGCCCGCGCGGCCTGGGCAAGTTTCACCACGGCCGGTCTGGCCGCCATCGTCGTTCTTCTCGTTGCCCTGCTGCTTGCCTACGGCGCCCGGATGTCGAAGAGCCGAGCGGTCAGCCTGCTCAATCGGGTGGCGTCCCTGGGTTACGGCGTTCCCGGCGCCGTCCTGGCGATCGCGATCCTCGTGCCGCTGGCCCGGCTCGACAATATGCTGGATGCCTGGGTGGAATCGCTGTCCGGACAGAATCTCGGACTGCTCCTCACGGGGAGCATCACGGCGCTCGTCTACGCGTACGTGGTGCGGTTCCTCGCCGTGGGGCTGTCGAATCTGGAAACGGGGTTCGGGCGGGTGACCCCGTCCATGGACGACGCCGCGCGATCGCTCGGCGTCACCGGATTCGCTCTCGTGGCGAGAGTCCATCTCCCGCTGCTCTGGCGGGTGCTGCTCGTCGCGGGGCTGCTCGTCTTCGTCGATGCGCTGAAGGAGCTGCCCGCCACGCTCGCATTGCGCCCCTTCGACTTCGATACGCTCGCCACACAGTCCTACCAGTACGCGAAGGACGAGCGCCTCGGGGAGGCGGCCGTGCCTTCGCTCGTCATCGTGCTGGTTGCGATGCTGCCTGCGCTGCTGGTCACGCGCGTACTCGCTCGACGCTGACCTTCCTCCGGGACGGTCAGAACGGCCGCCACTCGATCCGCGCAAGTCGTACGGAACGTCCTCAACGCCAGCCGGCGCGATCCACCAGTTTCTGTGCTGCCACGGTTCGGCTCGCGACCTCGGCGATAGGGAGACGATCCGCCTTGAACGTCCCCAGGGACTCCAGTTCCGGATTGCGGGGCTTCACCGTCTTCACGACCGGCCATTCGTTGTTTCCATCGGCGAAGTAGATCTGTGCTTCGTCACTGGCCAGGTACTCGAGGAACTTCACGGCGGCGATCTTGTTTGGCGCATTGCGCAGCACACCCCCACCCGACACATTGATGTGCGTGCCGTAGTTCGACTGGTTGGGCCAGACGACGCCGACCTTGTCCACGATCGCACGATCTTCCGGTTTCTTGGAGCGCATGAGCCGCACGAAGTAGTAGGAGTTCGTGAGCGCGACGGCACATTCGCCAGAGGCGACGGCCTTGATCTGATCCGTGTCCCCGCCACGCGGCGGGCGAGCCATGTTCGCAACCGTGGCGCGCGCCCATTGTTCGGCGCGCTGCTCGCCGTCATGCGCGATCACCGATGCCACCAGCGACAGCATGTAGGGGTGGCTGCCGGGACGGGTGCATACCTTTCCCTTGTTTCGCGGGGCGGCGAGGTCTTCGTAGTTCTGCACGTCCTGCGGGAACGCGCCGGCCTTCGAGTAGACGAGGATCCGAGCGCGGCTGGAAAACGCGAACCACGTGTTCGCGGGACTGCGGAGATCCGCGGGAATGCGCTGCTCGAGAATCGGCGACTTCACCGGCGCGAACAGACCCGCCTGTTCGGCCGCGTACAGCCGGGAAGCGTCGACGATGAGGAGGACGTCCGCCGGGCTGTTCGCACCCTCGTTGCGGAGGCGTTCGAGCAGCGCCTCGTCGCCCATCTCGATCCGGTTGATGCGGATGCCCGTGGCCTTGGTGAAGTTCGTGTAGAGCGCCTCGTCCGTGTCGTAGTGACGGGCGGAATACAGGTTCAGGACCTTGTTGTCCTGGGCCGAGGCGGAAGAGGCGATCAGGGCGCTCGCGACGGCGATGAAGCGCAGGGTCCGGGTGAGGCGGTTGGGCATGGAAAAACGTCTCCAGAGAGGGGGTCGGAAAGTTTCACGTCGCTCGCGAACTGCTTTCGGTGGAAGGGCGGCGACAGGAGCGGTCATGGCGATTGGTCCCTCGACTGTAGAGGAAAGTTGCGTTCATAAATGCGAATCATTATCATTTACACAACTCGACAACGCTGCTGGAGGGACGACATGAATGTCTTCGTCATCGGGGCCGACCGTTTGGGAAACATCCCGGAGCGCCTGGCCGCCCGCGGGTATGCGATCGTCGGCCACGTCTCGGGACGCGCGGCTGCGCACCAGCGCATGGCGACCGCTCTCCCGAGGGAAACCCACCTGATGATCCTCTTCACGGATTTTCTGGGGCACAACGTGATGAAGAGCTTTCGCGCGCTGGCGAGGGAGCGGGGCGTGCCGGTGTTGGCTTGCCGACGGTCGGCGTCGGCCCTGGAGGAACAGCTCACGCGGCTTGTGTCCGCCTGAGGGCGTCGCTGAGCCGGCGTAAGCGGAGGAGGGAGGAGGGCCGTCGCAAACGGTTCCCTCCCGCCGCCACGTTCTGCCGCGTCAGAACTCCCAGCGCAGCCCGGCCTGCAAGAGCCGGGGAGAGCCAGGCAGGATGCCGCGCGTCCGGTCGACGATGTAGACCTTGTCCGCGATGTTCTTGACCGTCATGAAGAGCGTGAGACCGTACTGCCGCAGCTGGTAGTTGGCTGTGGCATTGAACACGGTGAACGCATCGATCTTGCCGAACTGTCCGCTGGCGTCCGAATTCGGATCGGCGACGTTGCCGAAGTCCGAGAATTGTTCGCCTACATGCTGTGCCTCGACATTCACGTCGAGCCCCGCGGACGTGGCATAACCCACCGCGATCGTGGCCGTGGTCTTCGGCGCGTAGGGAAGACGTTTGCCTGCCTGGGAGCCGGCGATCGCTGCTCCGTTAGAGACGGCGGTGAAGGCGGTCGACTGCTCGGCCGTGGGCAGGAAGGTGATGGCTGCCGTGGAGTACACCCCGGACGGATCGCCGTAGCGGCCACCGAGTTCGAGACCCTGGAAGAGCGCTTCGCCCTGCGACAGCGGCAGATTTCCCCCGGCGATACTGCCGACGGCAATGAGGCGCTGGAAATTGTTCCGGAAGAACGTGGCCTGAACGTTCAGCTGTCTGGTGATCTGTGCGCGGGTACCCGCCTCGAAGTTCCAGCTGCGCTCCGCGCCGACGTTGGTGAAGGTCGCGGTCGGACCGGTGCCTGTCGTGACGAGATCTTCGACGCGTGGCGGCGCGAATCCACGGTGCACCCCGGCGAACACGGTGGTTCCTTCCTGGATCAGATAGGTGGCGCCAAGACTGGGGATCACGGCACTCAGAGATTCGGAACCGCTGTTGCCGCCGACGCGCCGGTCGGTGCGTTTCACGTCGATGAATTCGTATCGCAGGCCGGGTGCGATGGTGAGCGCACCGAAGAGAAACTTGTTCTGCGCAAAGGCGGCGATCGCATTGGTATCGCGCTCGTTGTCTTCGGCGAGTGTGCCGGTGCGGGCGCCGGGCGCCGCGCCGTTCAACTGCTTGCGCTCCTGTTTTTCATGGTGGAGACGGAACCCCGCTTCCAGTTCGGACGGCGTGCCGAGAAGTGCATGGCGGGTCCGAAGGCGGGGCTCGATGCCGAACTGGTAGTAGTCGCGCAGTCGTCCCTGTACCGAATTGCAGCTGTCCGGATTGACGGCCTGACCGGCCAGGCGCGCGTCACGGAAGGTACTGCCGCATTGCGTGTCGGTGGTGGTGCTCGATTGTCGCCACCAGTCCCGGTTGAACGTGGAGCCGTAGAGGTTGGTGATCAGGCTCGTGTCGGCGTTGAAGGCAATCTCATGAGTCGCCGACAGCCCGAGCCGGCGGGTCTCGAACGAGTCATTCTTGAAGGGGTTGTAGCGGGCGCCGAAGTTCCGGTACTCGGCATTGGTGATTCCCGAGTAAGTGACCGTGGAATCCTCGGTGTAGTAATTCGCCCGCAGCGTGACGCCCTGGCGATCTCCGATCGCGAAAACCTTCTTGAGGTTGATGTCCCGCAGTTCGGAGTGCGTGTTGTCCCGCGCGCCGTCGCCCTGCTTGTGCATCATGTCGAGCATCAGACCGCCGCCGCTCAGTCGCGCGTGGGCGTTCTGGTAGTCGCGGTTGCCCCCGGTGACACCGATGAATCCGCTGAAGGCCTCCGTCGGCGTCGGCGTCACGTAGTTGATGACGCCGCCGATCGTCTGCGGTCCATAGAGCACCTGCCCTGACCCCTTGAGTACCTCGATGCGTTCGTACCGGTCGATCGGCGGGTGGTAGTAGCTGGCGTTGTCGCCGTAGGGAGCGTAGGAGAGCGGAATGCCGTCTTCGAGAAGGGTGACCTTCGTCGAGCGGGTGGGATTCAGTCCCCGGATACCGATGTTCGGGCGCAGGCCGAAGCCTTCTTCGTCGCGGGCATTGATGCCCGGCACCTTCCTGAGCGCTTCGTTGGTGGTGAAGACCCGTGAGTTCTCCAGTGCATCCCGATCGATCACGTCGCCCGATCCCGGGATGCGCTCCAGCGTCTGACGCTTGCCGATGATGTCGACTCGGGGCGCAGTCATCGCCTGGGGGGCCTTCTGGGCGAGGGCCGCGGCCGCTGTCGCGGACGCGGCAATCAGAACGGTCAGGCGAGCAGCGGCGTGACGGTGACCGGCAGGGCGTTTCATCAGGAATGTCTCCTCGGAGTCGGGCCGGCGGACGAATTCCCCTCACCGTCCGGTGCCGGGACTGCCGATCCTTGCGTTTCTCGTCTCTATGGACGCATCCAAGGAAAATAACACGAATCATTCTCATTAGTAAGACTGAGGATCGATTTCGCTTGCAGCAGCCGACTTCACGCGGGGCGCAGGGGAGACAAATCACGATAAAACAGAGGTATAGAACGTTTCTCGACGAATGCGGGCGCGCGTGGTCTCGAGTCAGCCAAGGTCGGTGGTCACCCTCAATGCCACGTTGCAGTGCAGTATTGACAATCATTCTCATTCGTAGTCTACTCATTTCACGAAAGGAGGTGCCGCGCTCATGTACGTCTGCCTTTGCCAGGGAGTCACCGACCGTCAGATCCGCGAAGCGGTGGAAGACGGTGCTTCCACCATGCGTCAGTTGCGCAAGGAACTCGGCGTGGCGGCATCGTGCGGTCGCTGTGCCACGCACGCGAAAGCCCTCCTGGACGAGACCCGACAGGACAATCGGAATCTCTCGCTCGCGGTAGCCTGAACCTTCGTTTCGGCTGTTGACGGGCGCCCGGCCAGCGGGCGAATCCTCAGCATGCTGTGTCACCGGCCTGCCATGACCCGCGTCGCTCGACGCGTTTTCATTCCCATTCGCGTTTCGCTCCATCGGAAAGTCGAACTGTCCGCGGACGCGGTCGTGTCTATACTTGCACCTTCCCTGTAAAGCCGAGGCTTACCGATGAAAGGTGACAAGAAAGTCATCCAGCATCTCAACAAGGTGCTGCTGAACGAACTCACTGCGATCAACCAGTATTTCCTTCACGCCCGCATGTTCAAGAACTGGGGCCTGAAGAAGCTCGGCGACTACGAGCAGCACGAATCCATCGACGAGATGAAGCACGCCGACCGGCTGATCGAGCGCGTCCTGTTTCTCGAAGGGCTGCCGAATCTTCAGGACATCGGCAAGCTCCTGATCGGCGAGAACGTCGAGGAATGTCTCAAGTGCGATCTGCAACTCGAGATGAAGGCGCATCCCGACCTGAAGAACGCGATTGCTCATTGCGAGTCCGTCGGGGACTACATCTCCCGCGAGCTGTTCGAGTCCATTCTGGAGAGCGAGGAAGAGCACATCGACTTCCTCGAAACCCAGCTCGACCTGATCGGCAAGATCGGCATCCAGAATTACATGCAGAGCCAGATGGGCGATCTTTCCTGAGAAAACCCTTCGCGCAAGCGTG
>CAZEDA010000114.1:0-4125 GCA_964510915.1 uncultured Rhodocyclaceae bacterium
AGCGGGTTCAGCTCTTGCCGTACTTCGCCTTCGCGGCGGCGTTGCAGGTGAGCTTCGCGTCACCGACCATGGCATCGCACTTCTGCTGTGCCACCTTGTAGTCGGCATTGCGCCCTTCTTCCATACCGGCCGCCTTGTCGTCGGTCATGCGCTTGCCCGACTTGATTTCGGCCAGAGCCTTCGTCTCCACGCCCTTGGCTTCCGAGAGACACGCAGTCTTGTCTGCCGCGGCGCGGTCGTCGCAACGCTCCTTCGCGATGGCGTACGCGCCCTTGGCCTGGGAGACCCAGATCTTGCGCTCGTCGTCCGCCTTGCCGGTGTAGTCGAACTTCACCGTGGCGAGTGCGGTGCTCTCCTTTGCCTTCGCTTCCTGGGTGCAGATGTCCTTCGCGTTGTCAGTCAGGGCAGCGCACGCCAGTTTGTCGGCCTTGTACTCGGTGCCGATCCGTGCCTTCTCGGCCTTGTACTCGGCTCGGGTCGAAGTGGCGGCCAGGGCGAGGGATGACGCGAACAGGGCGCCGATGATCAGCGTGAGCTTGATGGAGTTGTGCTTGTTCATGTGGTTGCCTTTTTTTGCGGTGCGTGGACTTCATGGGTCGGGGCGGATGCCCTTCCCTCCCCGATTTCCGTGGCGCCGGAAGCCGAGTCGTCCGGTTCCGGCCATCTGGCAGAGAAATCAGGCGTGGACACAGCATGGGCCCGGCGCGCCGGCGCGGCGATAGGACGACACCACGGCGGCAGGTAGCCGTTGTCCTACGCGTGACCCCGGAGCGCCCCTCCGGGTGTAGGACAAGTCCGACACCCCGCCGCGATCTCGCCCGATGGTCAGAGGACCATCCAAGACGCACAGTCACGCATTGCTCGAAGCGTTCCCGTTCCGGGACTGTTCCGCCGACCGCGCAGGGCAAGCATCGATCGACCTCCAGGGAACCGGCGTGCCATGCGTCTGATCAAGACCTACATCGTGGAAGACTCGGTGCTGATCCGCGACAATCTCATCGCCACGCTCGAGGAACTGGCGCCCATCCGGGTGGTCGGCACCGCGGCAACGGAAGCGGACGCCGTCCGATGGCTGGAAGTGCCGGACCAGCAGTTCGATCTGCTGATCGTGGATATCTTTCTTCAGTCGGGGTCCGGCCTGGGCGTCCTGGCGGCCGTGAGCCACCTGCCCCACTCTCATCAGGTCGTCGTGCTCACCAACTACGCCACGGCCGCCATGCGCGACCGCTGCATGGCGCTGGGCGCCGACCGCTTCTTCGACAAGTCCGACGACATCGACGCCCTCATCCAGTACTGCGTTCGCATGGCAGCGGACGAGCGGGCATAAGGAACGGCAGAGTGTCGCGCGCGAGGGTGAGGCTGCGTTTTGAACGCATGCTGCCGTCCCCGCTATTGAATCAGGCCGTTCTTGATCGCGTAGTAGGTGAGATCGCTGTTGGATGCGAGCTGCATCTTCTCGAGGACACGTGCCCGGTAGGTGCTGACGGTCTTCACGCTGAGCGACATACCCTCTGCCATGTGGCCGACCGTTTCGCCACCTGCGAGCCGGAGAAACACCTGGAACTCCCGCTCCGACAGGGATTCGTGAGGCGGTCGCGCAGCGGTCTCGCCGAGCCCCTCGGCGAGACGTTCCGCGATGCCGGCCGTGATGTACTTGCGGCCCCGCGCGACCGTGCGGATGGCCCTCACCAATTCCTCGGGGTCACACTCCTTGTTGAGATAGCCGTTCGCGCCGAGCCGCAGAAGGTTGAGCGCGTAGTGCTCCTCGGGGAACCCGCTCAGCATCAGCACGGGCAGATCCGGTGCGCGCGCGCGAATGGCGGCGAGCACTTCCACGCCGCTCTGGTCGGGCATGGCAACATCCATCACCATCACATCGACTTCGCCCTGGCGCACGATCGCGAGGGCGCCCTGTCCGTCTGCCGCCTCGGCAGCCACGACGAAATCCGCCTGGTCCGCAAGAAACTGACGCAATCCCGCGCGGACAAGCGGGTGGTCGTCGACAATGGCGATGCGAATCATGATGAGCGGATATCCCTCAAAGCTCATCATCCCACGTTTCCGGATGAGGCTCCCTCATGAACATGGCAAGTCTCACCTCCCTGCGGATCCTCGTAGTGCCTCTGGCCATCGCCGCGGCGACAGCCATGGTCTTCGTCAGCGAGGGCGCCTACTGGCGGGCGACCGCCACCCTGGACGACCAGGTGGACATGGCGGAAGCCCGGGTCGCCATTCAGGCGGTGCAATGGAGCATCCTCGACGCCGATACCGCCGAACGGGGTTTCGCGCTCACCGCGGACGGGCAGTTCCGCTGCTCGCGCGCCCGAGCGCTCCAGTCGATGGAGGAGTCGTTCGAATTCCTCGGCCGCTACCTCCTGGAAGACCCGGATGCTCAGCCCTTGCTGGAACGCTGGGAGGCACAGGCGTTCGCCGGTCGTCAGCCCTCGGG
The DNA here is from genome assembly GCA_964510915.1 of uncultured Rhodocyclaceae bacterium. Lineage (GTDB taxonomy): Bacteria > Pseudomonadota > Gammaproteobacteria > Burkholderiales. Next base: position 2,450 of record CAZEDA010000114.1, read on the forward strand.
CGCCGACGAACCCTGTGTCCCCGGACGGGTGGCCGCGGCTCCAGCGGCAGGCGGAGGGCGCGACGACCTCGACGCCGTCCGGGCTCTGGGGGCGACGCTGCTCGAGCGTGAGACGGCCAAGATGACTGCCAGCCGGGACGACGTCTACCGCACGCTGCAACTGGGGCGAAGCGGCGTTGTCGCGCTCAGCGTCTGCAGCGTGGTTCTGCTCGCGCTGTATCTGCGGGAGCGCCGTGCGCTGTCCGTTCAGCAGAAGGACAGGCAGAGGCTGGCCCAGGCCGAGAACACCCGCCTCGAGACGGAAGTGCTGCAGCGGACGGCGCAGCTCACCCTGCTCGCCCGTCACCTGCAAACGGCCCGCGAAGATGAGCGGTCCCGCCTGGCGCGGGACCTGCACGACGAACTCGGTGCGCTGCTCACGGCCGCCAAGCTGGATGCGGCACGCATCCGGTCCCGTCTCGGGACTGGTGCACCGGAGGCCTTGGAGCGACTCACGCATCTCACCGGCACCCTCGACAAGGTCACCGCCTTGAAGCGCCGCATCACCGAGGACCTGCATCCGTCCGCCCTCACGCATCTCGGTCTGGTGGCCACGCTCGACATTCTTGCCCGCGAATTCGCCGAGGCCTCCGGTGTCACCGTTCACACCTCGCTTTCTCCGGTGTCGCTTGGCGAGTCGGCCCGGCTGGTCGTGTATCGCGTGGCTCAGGAGGCCATCAACAACGTGACCAAGCATGCCGGCGCTGCCAATGTCTGGATCCATCTCGGCGCCGAGGCGACCGGGGTCCTCTTTTCCGTGCGCGACGACGGGCGCGGATTCGATCCGGCGTCAACCCGTGAGTCTTCCCTCGGGCTCATCGGCATGCGCTTCCGCGTCGAATCCGAAGGCGGCGTGCTCAGTGTCGCATCGACGCCGGGCGCCGGCACCGTCATCACGGTCACTTTGCCGACAGCGACGCGCGACGCCCGGCCATGACACGGCGGGCACGCCGAGCATGCCTGTCGGTGCGCTCCTACGCCGTGCCGGGGGGAAGTCCGACCGGAGGATGCGGCGTGGTCCGCTGACCGCGCTGTGCGGCAAGGCGCAGTCTGGGGCCGACGCTCACCCATCCGCCACCCAGATCAGGACATCGCCATGCCTCCTTCCTCCGCCCGCTCCGGGCTCACCCAATTCGCTCTCTGCTATCTCGTCGGCGGTCTGCTCGCCGGAACCGCGGGCGCACAGGTCCAGCCCGTCCCGAGGGGTTACCTCACCGACTCCGGCGGTGCCGTGGTGCTCGACGGAACGCGCGATTGCTGGCGCACCTGGTCCGGCGGCGAGCGAAGCGCGATGAACAAGTGCGCGCCGGTTCAGGCGTCCCTGCTCGGGGTAGAGGCACTGCCGGTCATTCCGGTCACGCCCCCCGGAGATTCATTGCCCGTTCCGCCGGTGCCTGTGCCTCCGACCATGGCCGAAAAGGTGAGGCCCGTCACACGCCTCACCTTGGACACGGACGCCCTCTTCGATTTCGACACGGCAGAGCTGCGCCCGAGCGGACGGGAGAGGCTCGCTACCTTCGCTGCGCAAGTCCAGTCCCTCGATGCAGATCACATCACTGCCGTCGGACACACTGACCGCATTGGCAGCGAGCGCTACAACCAGCGCCTCTCCGAAGCACGTGCCGGGGCTGTCCGGC
>CAZEDA010000114.1:4225-9655 GCA_964510915.1 uncultured Rhodocyclaceae bacterium
GGCAGCGAGCGCTACAACCAGCGCCTCTCCGAAGCACGTGCCGGGGCTGTCCGGCGATTCCTCATCGCCCAGGGCATTGCGCCCGAGCGCGTCAGGACCGCAGGCTATGGCAAGACCCGACCTGTCACCCGGGCCGGCGCCTGCGATGGCGACAAGAGTCCGGCCGTAGTGGCGTGTCTTCAGCCTGACCGTCGGGTCGAGATCGAAGCGGTCCGCGCAGGCACGGCCCTTTAGACCGCCGGACGCGTTCCCTCTGTGTGCGCCACTGAACAGACGCACACGGCCCCCAGCCTCACCATTCAGTCACACGACGAGACCGTGCCATCGATTCCCAATACGCGCCACCGCGAGGGCTCGCAGTCGAATCCTTCGGCTGCGGCAGTCACGGCCGGTCGTCGGCAGTCACCTCGAATCGCGGGTTTCGCGGTCCGGTAACGGTGAATGCAGCATGCATGCGAAGGAGTTCGAAATGGAAATGAACCAAGGTCGATGGATTTCTGCACTGACACTTTCAATCCTGCTGGGCCTCGGCGGCTGCGCAGGCATGTCCAAACAGGACAAAGGCACTGCGATCGGGGCAGGCGCCGGTGCGATTGGCGGCGCGATCCTCACGGGCGGCAGCGCGATCGGGACCGTTGGTGGTGCCGCGGTCGGCGGCATCGTCGGCCACGAAGTCTCGAAAGACAAGAAGTGATCCGGCGCGGGCGACCTGCTGCCGGCGCGCTTCGCAGTCTCGCGTTATCGCAATCAGTCGCAACACGGACACACCATCAGGAGTTCACCATGAACTGGGATATCGCAGTCGGCAACTGGAAGGAATTCAAGGGCAAAGTGAAGGCCCGCTGGGGCAAGCTCACCGACGATCACCTGGATGTCATTGCCGGAAAACGCATCGAGCTCTCCGGCAAGGTCCAGGAAGCCTACGGCATCACCAAGGAAGAGGCCGAGAAGGAGATCCGTCGGTTCGAGAAGGCCCAGAAGGATTTCCGTCCCCGCTGACGGTTGCGAGGCGACTTCTCAAATCCCCCCGCTGACCTCGAGCCGTCGGGCACTTCGCTTGGCAGGATGCTGCGGAATGCTCGGGTGGGGTCGGTTCTCACAGCGCACTCCGGTGCGCTGCTTTTTTTCGTTCGACCTTCGCGCATCCGGTGACCGTAATGGAGTGAGGTGCATCATCGAGCGTTCAACCAGCCCCCGCCTTGTGACCCTGCCCTCGCCGTCAACCGTGTGGCGAGCGGCCGCGATGACGATGTTCGCCGTCTCGTGTTCTGCCGGGACGATCCGCGCGGAGAAAGCGAGCCTTCCTCCAATCGAGTGTGCCGACTCGGCAGCCCACAAGTCCTGTGCAGACGCTCGGGACGCCGCCCCCTACGACACATGGCACCGCGAGTTGCTGCGCCCGCTCCGATTGCACCTCGATGAACTCGCGGACACCGCCGACGAACCCGACAGCGGGCTGTGCGGGCTGGATGCGGATCCTGAGTCGATCCCTGTCCCGTCAACGGATGCGTTCCCATCGCTGAAATAGTGCCTCGGTGTGTGCGTTGGGAGACGGTGAAAAGCATTGCGCTGCAGCATGATTTCTCCTCGATATCGCACGTGCCCGGAGTGCTTTGCGGGACCGGCGATCCGACGCCACGGCGCCGAAAACCATCGGGCGATCGTGTCCGCCAGAACTGATCTCGAGCGGCGAAACACAGCCGGCCGGCTTCCCCCGGCCATGCCGCCAAACCAAGGAACCATCCATCATGACGAAGACCCATCTGATCCCTCTCTCCGCCTGTCTGCTCGCGATTCTGGGGACCGTTCCCGCCGTCGCACAGGATACCGGCCGTTCCACCCGTACGGTCGAGAACCCTCCCACCAACACGATGGGGCGCTGGAGCGATGCCGACACCTCCCGCCCCAGTTCTCTCATCCCGTTGACCTCTTACGGCTACGTCGGCATCAACGGGGGCATCTCGGACTTCGGTCTGCCGGGTTGCCGGGCCGGCGCATCGTGTGACGAGACCGACATCGGCTTCAAGGTCTATGCGGGTGGGCAGTTCTCCAGAATCTTCGGCGTCGAATTGTCATACGTGGATCTGGGACGGCTGGACCGCAATGGCGGCGACGTGCGCGCCAAGGGCGTGAACCTGGGCCTCGTGGCCAACCTGCCGCTCACGGAGCAGCTGAACGTGTTCGGCAAGATCGGCGCCGTCTATGGCTGGACCCGCACGGGCTCGCCGCTTCCGGGCGTTGCCACCGGAAACAAGTCGGACATGAATCTCAGCTACGGTGCCGGCGCGCAGTTCGACATCAACCGCAACTGGGCGATTCGTGGCGACTGGGATGCCTACCGGATGGAATTCGCCGGCGGGCGCGACACCGTGTCGCTGCTGTCCATCGGCGGTGTCTACAAGTTCTGATCCCCTGAAGTGCGGGCCTCCGATGGCGGCCCGCGTCAGAAGCACAGCGTGTCGCGGCTCCCGGAACCATGAGCCGCTGCCGCGCAGCACCAGAGGAAGCGGGACGTTCAGTTCGAGGAACGGACCGCCCTCACCACTTCAAAAAGGAACTGCCAAATGATCCCGATGCAACGTCTGACCGCAACACTCTTTGCCATGGTTCTCGCCGTCTCGATGGGGTGTGCGTCCACGCCGAAGCAGGAAGGCACGGGCGAGTACATCGACGACACCGTTCTCACCACGAAGGTGAAGAGCGCTATCTTCGCCGACCCAACGCTGAAGTCTGCGGAAGTCAATGTCGAGACGTTCAAGGGCACGGTGCAACTGAGCGGCTTCGTGAACTCCCAGGCCGACATCGACAAGGCCATTTCCGTCGCAAGTGGCGTGAAGGGTGTCCAGTCCGTCAAGAATGACATGCGGCTCAAGTAATCCTGTCTTCCTCCACCCCTGCCAGCGGTTCCGTTCGGGACCGCTTTTTCTTGGGTAGCAGGGACGAGCTCGGGAACGACGCCGTCCCCGGTCGTCATGGCGTCTTGAAGGCGTACTCGGGGCGGGGCGACTTGTTCTCGTAGAGCGGCATCATCTGCGGGACAAGACCGGCAAGCACTTCCTGCCGCTTCTCGCTCTGCGGGTGGGTGCTCAGAAAGTCTGACTGCCCGCGATTGCCCGTGGCAGCCAGCATCTTTTCCCATAGCTTCGCGGCGGCGCGCGGGTTGTACCCGGCCTTCGCAGCCAGCTCGATGCCGATCCGATCCGCCTCGGACTCCTGCTTGCGGCTGTTCGGAAGTTGTACGCCCACGGTCGTGGCTGCCGCGGCCGCCTGCATGGCGACCTGACCAGTTGCGCCACTCTTGCCTAGCAGCAGCGCCCCGACCTGAAGAATGGCGTCCGATGCCATGGCCGTCGACATGCGCTCGGCGCTGTGCTTCGCCAGCGCATGGGCGATCTCATGCCCCATGACCTGGGCGATCTCGTCATCGGTCAGCGTGAGCTGCGTGATGATGCCGGAGTAGATGGCCATCTGGCCGCCGGCCATGCACCACGCGTTGAGCGTCTTCGGTTCGTTGATCACTGCCACCTGCCAGTTCCAGGCTGACGTTTCCGGGCGATACAACACCGCCTGGGCGACGAGGCGGGATGTGATGCGATCGACGCGCGTCTTCATGGCGGCATCGTCATTGAGATTGCCAGCCTTCCGGATGGGCGCCAGCACTTCGGCATAGGCCTGGTTGGAGGCCTGGATCGCCTGTGACTCGTCGACCAGCATCAGCTGTCGTCTCCCCGTGACCGGGGCGCTCTCGCAGCCCGCCAGCGCGGCGGTCAGCAGCAGCAAAGCGTGGGGAATTCTCATGATCCCGTTCTCCTCGAAAAGTCTCGCGGTATTGATTTGTCCGGATGGTCCTGTCTGCCAGTCGGGCGGCATCCGGTGAACAGTCCTGCCCAAGTGTGGATTCCGTGGACCGGAGCGTCGGTACGCTATCGCACGGTAGCGGGCCACCGAACCGACGAGTTGTCGCCTACGAACGGGTACGTCGATGTCCTACAGGCATTGGGGGCGATGCCCGATGGATGCGTGGCGAGTGCCCTCCTAAAGTGGTCGCCTGGGTCGCTCCCGCGGCCCCCAACCAACGCCTCGGAGGCGTACCACCATGAACGAAGTCCACGACATCGCACATACCGCCGCTCCCGGTCCCGTCGCTCGCAAACCGTTGCAGCTGGATCTCGACGCGGTCGAATCCGCGAGGCGCGCTGCTGCCGTCAACGGCATCGAATCCCCCCTGCCCGGAACCTGGCAGAGTGACGTGCTTCTGCTGCTGAACGATGCGCTCGCCACGGAAGTGGTGTGCGGGCTGCGCTACCGCCGCCATCACTTCACGGCCCAGGGCCTGGCGTCCCCGAAGATCGCGGAGGAATTCCTGGCGCATGCCAACGAGGAAACTGCGCACGCGGATCGGCTTGCCCAGCGAATCGTGCAGCTCGGCGGAACACCGGATTTCTCTCCGCACACCCTCATGCTGCGCAGTCACGCGGGATACGACGAATCCGTCGACCTGCGCACCATGATCAAGGCGAACCTGGTGGCGGAGCGGGTCGCGATCGAATGCTACGGTCAGATGATCCTGCTGGTCGGGGACAAGGATTCCACCACGCGCCGTCTGCTCGAAGACATCCTGGCCGACGAACAGGTGCACGCCGAAGAGCTGAAGGACTGGCTTGGCGACCAGGAACAGGGAGACGGTACGGAGGCTTCATGGAGGCTCTGACCATTCGCCCTACGGACGAGGCCCCCCACATTGGCGAGCCCCCCATCAGCCCGCGCTCGCACGGCGTCGCGCGGCGGGGCGCTCGCAGCCTCGACGTCCTCACCGCCGCAGCACTACGACACTCTCAACCTGGAGGCTGACATGCCCCTCACCATGCTCTCCCAGCGCCCCCCGGCCGCGGTTGCCGACCTGCCCACCCGCGGACACCTTTTCATGGGGATCGACGACGACGCGGTCCCGGAAGAATCGCTCCATCACCGTCGCACCGGACGGGTCGAAGAGACCTCCGAAGAGAGTGAAGACGCGACCGATGCCCGGCTGTTCGAGTGGGACGCGCTGGCAACGGACATGTTCCGCGAGGCGGATCGCTATCCGGACTGAATCACATCCTGCCCCGGAGGTCGTGCGGCCTCCGGGTGGAACAACGGGAACCGCGACGCACAAAAGGACGGGGCTGACCCGAAGGTCAGCCCCGTCTTCCTTTCCCTCGCGCTTTCCACTATTCAACAGGACGGTGACGCGATGGCCGGATGTTTGCCCCGTCCGCCACGACCGCCGGCGTTCGGGGCGGTGCCCGGTCCTTTCGGACCGGGATCGCGTTACTGCGTGACGGTCGGGTCGGCAGGGCCGCTGCCACGCCCGCCGCGACTCGAGTCCGGGTCACCGGCGGGCGACTTGTTGCCCATGGCGTCGTTCGTGGACTTCGGACCCCAGCGGGT
>CAZEDA010000115.1:0-5335 GCA_964510915.1 uncultured Rhodocyclaceae bacterium
CGAGGGTCATGTACCAGTACGATGTGATCGATCAGCGGATCGTCGACGAGCGCGTGCGGCAGTTCCGCGATCAGACGAACCGTTTTCTGTCGGGCCAGTTGTCCGAAGACGAATTCCGCCCGCTCCGCCTGCAGAACGGCCTGTACATCCAGCGCCATGCGCCGATGCTGCGCGTGGCCATTCCCTACGGCGTCCTCTCCACCCGTCAGCTCCGCATGCTGGCCTTCATCGCCCGGCGCTATGACCGCGGCTTCGGGCACTTCAGCACCCGCCAGAACATCCAGTACAACTGGCCGAAGCTCGAGGACGTGCCCGACATCCTCGAACACCTCGCCACGGTCCAGATGCACGCCATCCAGACGAGCGGCAACTGTGTCCGGAACGTGACGACCGATCATTTCGCAGGCGTGGCACAGGATGAGATCGTGGACCCGCTGGTCTGGGCCGAGCTGCTGCGGCAGTGGTCCACGTTCCACCCGGAGTTCGCCTTCCTGCCGCGCAAGTTCAAGATTGCGATCGTCGGCGCGGACAACGACCGCGCGGCCACGCTCGTGCACGACATCGGCATCCAGGCGGTGCGGGGCGAAGCCGGCGAGATCGGCTTTCGCATCATCGTCGGGGGTGGCCTCGGTCGCACACCGATCATCGGTCATGTCGTACGCGAGTTCCTGCCCTGGCGGCATCTGCTCACGTACCTCGATGCGATCCTGCGTGTGTACAACCGCTACGGTCGTCGGGACAACAAATACAAGGCGCGGATCAAGATCCTGGTAAAGGAGCGCAGCCCCGCGGAGTTTCGCGAGGCAGTCGAAGCGGAATGGAAGCACCTCGAGAACGGTCCCGGCACACTGGTGGAGGAGGAGGTCGCGCGCGTCGAGGCCCGGTTCGTCCGCCCTGCCTACCGTGAACTCCCGGCGATCGATGCCGCCCATGAACATCGGCTCAAGGCAGATCCGTCCTATGGTCGCTGGGTATCGCGCAATGTGCATGCGCACCGGCAGGACGGTTACTGCGCTGTCAGCGTTTCGCTGAAACAGCATGGTCTTCCGCCGGGCGATGCCACGGCGGAACACATGGAGGCGGTGGCCGACCTCGCCGACCGCTTCAGCTTCGGCGAGGTGCGTGTGACCCACGAGCAGAACCTCGTCCTGCCCCATGTGGAACTGCGCCTGCTGGCGGAGTTGTGGGGGGAACTCAAGGCGCTGCGGCTTGCCAACCCGAACATCGGGCTGCTCACGAACATCATCGCCTGCCCGGGCGGAGACTTCTGCTCGCTGGCCAATGCGGTGTCGATCCCCGTGGCGGAAGCGATCCAGGCCCGCTTCGAGGATCTCGACTATCTGCACGACATCGGCGAACTGGATCTCAACATCTCAGGCTGCATGAACTCGTGCGGTCACCATCACGTCGGTCACATCGGCATCCTCGGCGTCGACAAGGGAGGCGAGGAGTGGTACCAGATCAGCATCGGCGGCCGTCAGGGCAGTGATGCGGCTCTCGGGAAGGTGATTGGTCCGTCGTTCGCCCGCGCACAAGTGCCCGATGTGATCGAGCAACTGGTGAACGTGTACCTCGCCCATCGCGAGTCCGAGGTCGAGCGTTTCGTCGATGTGGTCCATCGGCTCGGTGTGGAGCCCTTCAAGGAGGCGGTCTATGCCAACGCTAATTAAGGGCCGCCGGGTGGTCTCCGACTCGTGGGTGTTCCTCGCAGACGAGGCACCGGTTCCGGACAGCGGGCCCGTTTATGTGTCGCTGAAGCGCTGGCTGGCAGAGCGGGAGAGTCTCAGTGCTCGCACTGCTGCCGTCGGCGTGCTGCTCTCGCCAGCCGATGATCCGGAGAACCTCGCGGCCGACATCGGGCGCCTCGCGCTGATCGCTGTCGAGTTTCCCGCCTTCACCGACGGCCGCGGCTATTCGACAGCTCGACTGCTGCGCGAACGCTACGGCTACCAGGGTGAACTGCGTGCTGTCGGCGATGTGCTGCGCGATCAGGTCTTCCTGCTGGCGCGGTGCGGCTTCGACGCACTGGCACTGAGGGATGACCAGAACGTCGAGTCGGCGATCGCTGCATTCGCCGATTTCTCCGAGGTGTACCAGAACGCCACCGACCGGCCCGGCCTGTTCACGCGCCGTTTCGCGGCGAGTGCCGGAGGCGCGCGATGAGTCTCGCAGAACGGACGGCATCCGCCCTCGGCCATCTGGAATCCGCCATACGGGCGCACTCGCCCGCCACGTTCTCCTCGAGTTTCGGTCTGGAGGACATGGTCATCCTGGATATCGTCGCCCGCCATCACCTTCCGGTGGAAGTCTTCATGCTCGACACCGGACGGCTGCACGCGGAGACGCTCGCTCTGGTCGATCAGGCCCGAGACCGTTATGGGGTGACGGTTCGGGTGCTGTATCCGGACGCAGCTGCGCTCGAGGCGTTCGTGACGGCTCAGGGCCCGAACGCCTTCTACCGCTCGATCGATCTGCGCAAGAGCTGCTGCGGCATCCGCAAGATCGAGCCGCTGCGCCGTGCTCTGTCCGGAAAGGGTCTCTGGATCACGGGGCTTCGACGCGGGCAGGCGGTCACGCGGGAGTCGGTGCCGTTCCTCGAATTCGACGAGGGGCACGCGATCTGGAAGCTGAGCCCGCTGGCGGACTGGTCGGCGGACGACATCCGGGCCTATGTCGAGGCCAACGACGTGCCGATCAATCCGCTGCACGCGCAGGGCTATCCGAGCATCGGCTGCGCGCCGTGCACGAGAGCCGTCGAACCCCATGAGCACGAGCGCGCCGGACGCTGGTGGTGGGAGCAGCCGGAACAGCGCGAGTGCGGGCTGCACTTCACGCCGGACGGACGACTCGTTCGCGCGTCGACGCAGCCTGCCGGGGAAACCGTATGAGTGAAACACTGGAAAGGGTCGTGACGAAAAACACCGCGGGCCCGACGGACGGTCATCGAACGAACAAGCGTCCCTGGACGCACCTCGATGCGCTGGAGATGGAGTCGATCTTCATCCTGCGTGAAGTGGCAGCCGAGTGCAGCAACATCGCTCTGCTGTTCTCCGGCGGCAAGGATTCGGCCGTGGTGCTGCGGCTGGCCGAGAAGGCCTTCTTTCCGGAGCCGCTGCCGCTCACACTGCTGCACGTCGATACGGAACACAATTTTCCGGAGGTCATCGATTTCCGGGACCGTCTCGTGGCCGAGCGCGGCCACAAGCTTGTCGTCCGGTCGGTCGGTGATTCCATCCGTTCCGGACGGGTTCGCCTGCGCCATCCGGATGAGCCGCGCAATCCGCATCAGTCCGTGACGCTGCTCGATGCCATCGCCGAGTTCGGTTTCGATGCCTGCATCGGCGGCGCCCGGCGCGACGAAGAGAAGGCGAGAGCCAAGGAACGCGTGTTCTCCTTCCGTGACGAGTTCGGCCAGTGGGATCCCAAGAACCAGCGGCCGGAACTGTGGAGTCTCTACAACGGGCGTGTGCACCGCGGCGAGAACATCCGTGTGTTCCCCATCTCCAACTGGACCGAGCTGGACGTCTGGCAGTACATCCTGCGCGAGGAGATCGCGCTGCCCGACATCTATTTCTCCCACGTGCGCCCGGTGATCCGTCGTGGCAGCGCTTTGGTGCCGGTCACGCCTCTCACGCCGCCGCGTGATGGCGAGGCCGTCGAAGAAGTGCCGGTTCGCTTCCGGACGGTCGGCGACATCACCTGCACGGCGCCGGTTGCCTCGCACGCGGCGACGGTGGAGGAAGTCATCCTGGAGACCATGGAGACCCGGCTCACCGAGCGGGGCGCCACGCGCCTGGACGATCAGACGAACGAAGCGGCGATGGAGCTGCGCAAGCGCGAGGGGTATTTCTGATGGCGGACGTTCTCGACACCGGCCTTCTGCGGTTCATCACGGCCGGCAGCGTGGATGACGGCAAGAGTACCCTCATCGGCCGCCTGCTCCACGACAGCAAGAGCCTGCTCGCGGATCAGGTCACGGCGCTCGAGGCCGCTTCGCGCAAGCGAGGCTTCTCGCAACCGGACCTCTCGTTGCTGACCGATGGTCTGCTGGCCGAGCGGGAGCAGGGCATCACGATCGATGTGGCATACCGCTACTTCGCAACGCCGTCCCGGAAGTTCATCGTGGGCGATTCGCCTGGCCACTTCCAGTACACGCGCAACATGGTGACCGCCGCCAGCACGGCGGACGTCGCGGTCCTGCTGGTGGATGCGCGTCACGGCCTGCAGACGCAGACGCGTCGTCATGCCTATCTCGCGGCTTGGGTCGGCGTTCCGCGCGTGGTGCTGGCAGTCAACAAGATGGATGCCGTGGAGTGGTCTCAGGAAAGGTTCGAAGAGATCCGGACGGCGTTCGCGAGCATCGGCAAGACGCTCGGCTTCCGTGACATCACGGCGATCCCCATGTCCGCGCTGCTCGGCGACATGGTGGTGGAACGCGGCGAGTCTCTCGACTGGTATGACGGTCCCACGCTTGTGCAGTACCTCGAGACCGTGCCTGCCCGTCGGGATGGCGGCGAGGCGCCGTTCCGCTTCCCGGTCCAGCGCGTCGTGCGATTCGCCGGCGCGGCGGACTCCGCTTCGGCGCGGGGATACCAGGGTACGGTAGCGGGCGGGAGCATTCGCGTGGGTGATGAGGTTGCGGTTCTGCCCTCCGGCCTGTCGGCGCGCATCGCGGCGATCGTCACGGCGGACGGTGCGCTGACCGAGGCGGCGGTGGACATGGCTGTCACATTGAGGCTCGATCGCGACATCGACATTTCGCGCGGCGACCTGATCGCGCAGGCAGGCAGTCTGCCGGCGGTCACACAGGACCTCGATGCGGAGATCTGCTGGTTCGACGGTGAGGCTCTCGACACGGCGCGCCCGTACCTGCTGAAGCACGGTACCGCGACAGTCAAGGCGAAGGTGGCGGGCATCGATCACCGGATCGACGTGGATACGGCTCAGCCCGTTGCCGCGACTGGAACCCTCGTCATGAACGACATCGGGCGTGTGCGGGTGAGGACCCAGCGCGCACTCAGCGTCGACCCGTACTCTCGCAATCGCGTAACGGGCGCATTCATCCTCATCGATCCGGCCAGCAACCGGACCGTGGCCGCAGGGACGCTCGCATGAGCGAGGCGGGCACTGTCTATCTCGTGGGCGCCGGCCCCGGTGCGGAGGACCTTCTGACGGTCCGCGCCGTCCGGCTCCTGCGCAACGCCGACATCGTCTTCCACGATGCGCTGGTATCGCGGGAGATTCTCGATCTTGCCGAGTCTGCCACGCTCGTTCCGGTGGGAAAGCGTTGCGGCGCGCATTCCGCGCGTCAGCAGGACATCAACACACTTCTCGT
>CAZEDA010000115.1:5435-9565 GCA_964510915.1 uncultured Rhodocyclaceae bacterium
CTTCGCGTCCCTGCGTGGTCGTGGAGAGCGCGACACTTCCCGGCGAGCGCGTGCTGCCGACCCGGCTGTCCGGTCTTGCACGCACCTGTGCGCGACTCGGCGACGGCCCCGCGCTGGTCATGATCGGCGAGGTCTACGAGTCGATCGTCCTGCAGTCCGAAAGCGAAGCCGAGCGTCGCTTCGCCTGACCTGTTCCAGCTCCCGAAGCGGCCCGCCGGGCCGCCGCTTCCGGGACACAGAACAGGCCCGGCGTGCTTTTCCCAGAGACGATGACCAACCCCGACAAGTACACCGTCGAGCGGATCACGGAGATCCACTCGTACACCCCCAATCTGTTCCGCTTCCGGACCACCCGCTTTCGCGGCTACCGATTCATCCCCGGACAGTTCGCGCGTCTCGGCCTCGAGGGCGACGACGGCAAGATCATCTGGCGCGCCTACTCCATCGTGTCCGCGAGCTACGACGAGTACCTCGAGTTCTTTTCCATCGTGGTGCCGGACGGGGCGTTCACGAGCCGGCTCGCGCGGCTCGGCGTGGGCGACGAGATTCTCGTCGAGAAGATGAACTACGGCTTCCTTACGACCGACCGATTCGAGGGCGGCAGGGATCTGTGGATGCTGTCGACGGGAACCGGTGTGGCGCCGTTCGTGAGCATTCTGTACGAGCCGTCGACGTGGACCGACTACGACCGCATCGTGCTCGTCCACAGCGTCCGGCAGGCGGCGGAACTGGCCTACACCGAGACGGTGGAGTCGCTGAAGCATCACGAGTACTTCGGCGAGTTCGCGCACAAGCTCGTGTACGTGCCCGTCGTGACCCGCGAAACGGTTCCGGGCGCGCTCGCCCGTCGCATCCCTGACCTGCTGGACTCCGGCGGGCTGGAGGCACGGGTCGGCTTTGAACTCGATCGGGACAACAGTCGTGTCATGATCTGCGGCAATCCCGAGATGGTGGAGGACACGCGCAAGTGGTTCCTCGATCGCGGGTATGAACTCAGCCGCCGCGGGAAGCCCGGCCACCTGGCCCTGGAAAACCTCTGGTGAACGACGCCTCCGGTCTCATCCTCTTTGCCCACGGCGCCCGCGACGAGAGGTGGCGTGCGCCATTCGAGGCGATCCGCGCGGAAGTCACGAAGGTCCATAGCGGCCCCGTGGTTCTCGCCTTTCTCGAGCTGATGCAGCCGTCCCTGGGTGAAGCCGCCCGCGCGCTCGCAGATTCCGGTGCAACGCGGGCAGTGGTGGTGCCTCTCTTTCTGGGCGTGGGCCGCCACCTCCGCGAAGACCTCCCGGGCCTCGCTGCGGAAGCTTCCCGAACGAGCGGCTGTACGCTGGAGATCGCAGCCGCTGCGGGAGAAAACCCGGACGTCATCAGTGCGCTTGCGCGCTACGCGCTCTCGACCCTGCAAAAGCGCGACTGAAAAAAACACACCCCGCCGGAGCGGGGTGTGTCGGTTCCAGCGGACGGTGGTGGGGATCAGTAGTCCATGCCGTCCATGCCGGGGGCACCGCCGCCCTTGGGCGCCTTGTCCTCCTTGGGCAGTTCCGCCACCATCGCATCGGTCGTGAGAATCAGACCCGCCACAGACGCGGCGTTCTGCAGGGCGGTGCGCGTCACCTTGGTCGGGTCGATGACGCCCATCTCGACGAGATCGCCGTACGTGTCGTTGGCGGCGTTGTAGCCGAAGTTGCCCTTGCCCTCCGTGACCTTGTTGATCACGACGGAGGGTTCGGCGCCGGCGTTCGCGGCGATGGCGCGCAGGGGTTCCTCCAGCGCACGCATCACGATCTTGATGCCGGCGTCCTGGTCGTGGTTGTCCCCCTTCACCGAAACCGCGCTGCGGGCACGCAGGAGCGCCACGCCGCCACCGGCGACGATGCCTTCCTCGACCGCGGCACGGGTGGCGTGCAGGGCGTCTTCCACGCGGGCCTTCTTCTCCTTCATCTCGACTTCCGTCGCGGCACCCACGCGGATCAGGGCGACGCCGCCGGCCAGCTTCGCGACGCGCTCCTGCAGCTTCTCGCGGTCGTAGTCGGACGTGGTTTCCTCGATCTGCTGACGGATTGCCTTGATGCGGCCCTCGATCGTCGCCTGGTCGCCGGCACCGTCGATGATCGTCGTCTCTTCCTTGCCGATTTCCACGCGCTTGGCGCGGCCCAGATCCTTCAGCGTGGCGTTCTCGAGCTTGAGGCCGACTTCTTCGGCGATCACGGTACCGCTCGTGAGGATGGCCATGTCCTCCAGCATCGCCTTGCGGCGGTCGCCGAAGCCCGGGGCCTTGACGGCGCAGGTCTTGAGGATGCCCCGCATGTTGTTCACCACGAGGGTGGCGAGCGCCTCGCCTTCCACTTCCTCGGCCACGATCAGCAGCGGCTTGCCTGCCTTCGCGACCTGCTCCAGAACGGGGAGCAGATCCCGGATGCTGGAGATCTTCTTGTCGTGGAACAGGATGAACGGGTCGTCGAGGACGGCAACCTGCTTGTCGGGATTGTTGATGAAGTAGGGGGAGAGGTAGCCGCGGTCGAACTGCATGCCCTCGACCACGTCCAGCTCGTTGTCGAGGCTCTTGCCGTCCTCGACGGTGATCACGCCTTCCTTGCCGACCTTTTCCATCGCATCGGCGATGATCTTGCCGACGTCGGCGTCCGAGTTGGCGGAAATGGCGCCCACCTGGGCGATTTCCTTGCCGGTCGAGCAGGGCTTGCTCATCTTCTTCAGCTCATCGACCACGGCGCCCACGGCCTTGTCGATGCCGCGCTTCAGATCCATCGGGTTCATCCCGGCGGCGACGTACTTCATGCCTTCCTGCACGATGGCCTGGGCCAGCACGGTGGCCGTCGTGGTGCCGTCGCCGGCCACGTCGGAGGTCTTGGACGCGACCTCCTTGACCATCTGAGCCCCCATGTTCTCGAACTTGTCCTGGAGTTCGATCTCCTTGGCGACGGACACACCGTCCTTGGTGATGGTGGGAGCGCCCCAGGACTTCTCCAGGACGACATTGCGGCCCTTCGGGCCGAGGGTCACCTTGACCGCGTCGGCCAGGACGTTGACCCCGGCGACGATGCGATGGCGGGCGGAATCGTGAAAACGGACTTCCTTGGCAGCCATGACTGAAATCTCCTGTTGGTTCGTGGGGGTTACTCGACGACGCCCATGACGTCCTCCTCGCGCATCACGAGGAGTTCCTCACCCTGGACCTTGACGGTCTGCCCCGAGTACTTGCCGAAAAGAACGCGGTCGCCGACCTTCACCTGAAGGGGGCGGACCTTCCCGTCGTCCGCGAGCTTGCCGGTGCCGATGGCGACGACCTGTCCCTGGTCCGGTTTCTCGGCCGCGGTATCCGGGATGACGATGCCCGAGGCAGTTTTGCGTTCCTCCTCGAGCCGCTTGACGATGATCCGATCGTGTAAAGGACGAATTTTCATGAGGTTGCACTCCATGGAATCGAAAGAACACGATGGCCCGGACCGGCGTTCGCCGGTCGACGGGCGTCGGGGAAACCCCGACCGTTCTCGGAAATAGGGATGGACCGGAACGTGTTCAAGAGGGTGCACACGGGATCGGAGAACTGAATTTCAGGGTGTGTTCGAGGGGTCGGGAAAAGCTCCTGGACGAGTGCCTTGTGTTGCAGTGCGGCGACACTTTCTCGCGAGGAGTAATGTCCTGATAATGCAGGGGAGTTGTTGGTGTCTGGCGACAGCCTCGAGCCCCGAAATTCCTCGCGAAACCTCTTGCTTTCGGAGACTTCAGGATGTACCTTTCGCACTGTATCGGCAGGGAAACCGAAAGGGTCTCTAGTTGATTCGGATGCAACTTCCGGCAAGGCAGGCCTGGAGCACTCGCCGGGAGAATGAAATTACATTTGTTCAGGCATCAAATCCGGGGGGGCAAGTTCGAGGCGCAGGCGGTACAGAAAGCTTCGGACTGTCACGGTAGGGCGGATTGAGTCGCTCTTAAACGGAACGAGTTAGCAGGAGACTGAAACATGAAGTTGAAACGTTATCTGGCAGGGTTCGCCCTGGCTGCGGGCATTCCGATGAGTGCCTCTGCAGCAATCGTTACCCTCGACGGTGAGTGGTTCGACGTCAAGTACGACGACGCCATCGTGGCTCTGTGGGGTACTCCGGTTCTCG
>CAZEDA010000116.1:0-9555 GCA_964510915.1 uncultured Rhodocyclaceae bacterium
ACCGGCCCGGGTCGCGATCGAGGATCTGGATCATGCCGAGCCAGATGGTGGGCACCCCGCACGACACCGTGACCTTCTCGCTCTCCAGCAGCGGCAGCAGGTCGTCCGGATGCAGATGCGGGCCGGGGAAGACCATCTTCGTGCCCAGCATGCACGCCGCGTAGGGAATGCCCCACGCGTTGGCGTGGAACATCGGCACCACGGGAAGGATCACGTCGCGACCCGAAATGCTCACGGAATCGGGGATGCACTGGACCAGCGTGTGCAGCACCTGGGAACGATGGGAGTACACCACCCCCTTGGGCCGCCCGGTGGTGCCCGACGTGTAGCACATGGCGATCGGATCGTCCTCCTCCATGTCGGGGTAGTCCCAGTCGCCGGAGGCGGTCGCCAGAAAATCCTCGTAGCTCACGTAGGGGGCCTGCACCGGCTTGCCGGTGAGGGGCACCACGATCACCTTCTCGATCTTCGTGTGGTGCCGGAACTGCTCGAACAGCGGCAGCAGGATGTCGTCGACGATGACGAAGCGATCCTCCGCGTGATTGGCGATGTAGCCGATCTCGTCGGGAGCCAGCCGGAGATTGAGCGTGTGCAGGACACCGCCGCTCGCGATGATGCCGAAGTAGGCCTCGTAGTGGGCGTAGTGATTCCACATGAGCGTGGCGACGCGGTCGCCCTTGCGGATGCCCGCCTTCTGCAGGGCCTCGGCCAGCAGGCGCGCGCGCCGGTAGAACGCCGCGTAGTTCGTGCGGTGCAGGGACTTGTCCGGCATGCGCGAGACGATCTCCACATCGCCGAACAGCTTGCCCGCGCGCTCGAGGAAATGGGTGAGCGTGAGCTTCACGCGCATCATCGTGGACTGCATCGTCGTCTCCGTCCGTCAGTCGGTGACCAGAACCACCTTGCCGGTCACCCGTTTGTAGAGCACTTCGTTCAGGGCTTCGGCGGCACGCTCCAGCGGATAGGTCGCATGGATGTGCGGCTTCACCTTGCCGGCGAGGTACATCTGCATCAGCTCTTCGTTGTTGCGCCGGTTGCGCTCGGCCTCGTTCCTCGTGAAGGCGCCCCAGAACACACCGACGATCGAGCATCCCTTGAGCAGTGCGAGGTTGAGCGGGATCTTGGGGATGTCACCCGCCGCAAAGCCGACCACGAGGAACCGCCCGTTCCAGGCCATGTCGCGCAGGGCCGGCTCCGAGTAGGGGCCGCCCACCGGGTCGTATACGACGTCGACACCCTTGCCGCCGGTGAGTTGCTTGATGCGGCTTCGCAGGTCTTCCGTGCCGTAGTTGATGACTTCGTCGGCACCGTTGCGCTTGCAGAGGTCCAGCTTGGCGTCGCTCGACGCCGCGGCGATCACCCGCGCGCCCATCGCCTTGCCGATCTGCAACGCGGCGAGGCCGACGCCTCCGGACGCGCCGAGCACCAGCATCGTCTCGCCGGGCTGGAGATGCGCGCGGTCCTTCAGGGCGTGGTACGACGTGCCATACGTGAGGATGAAAGCGGATGCCGGAACGAAGTCCATGCCGTCCGGCATCGGCACGAGACGGTCGGCATCGGCCACCATCTCCTGGGCGAATCCGCCCCAGGTCGCCGCCGCGATCACGCGATCGCCGGGCTTCACCGAGGTGACGCCCTCGCCCACGGACTTCACGATGCCCGCGGCCTCACCGCCGGGAGAGAAAGGCGGCTCAGGCTTGAACTGGTACTTGCCCTGGATGATGAGCGTATCCGGGAAATTGACGCCGGCCGCCTTCACGCTGATCACGACCTGTCCGGCACGGGGTTCCAGCGACGGGATGTCCTCGACCACCAGATCTTCCGGCGGACCCAGCTTCTTGCACAGTACGGCCTTCATGCGGTGTTCCTTCAGGGATGCGGGAGGCGCGGGACTCAGCCGCGCAGGATTTTCTCGACCTGACGCCAGCCGGCTTCTGCCATGGGCCGGGCGCGCTTGCCGGATTCGATGGCGTGCTGGCTCGAGGCCGTGCCTTCCACCACCCGGCCCATGATGCCCTGCAGGATGCCCGCGAGGCGGAACATGTTGTAGGCCAGGTAGAAGTCCCAGTTGGCGATGCCGGGCCTTCCCGTGCGTTCGCAGTAGCGCGCCACGTAGTCCTCTTCCGACGGAATGCCGAGCGCCGCGAAATCGAACCCCAGCATGCCGCGGAACTCCTGCGGCGTGAGCCGCCACGTCATGCAGTGATAGGCGAAGTCGGCGATCGGATGACCGAGCGTGGACAGTTCCCAGTCGAGCACGGCGAGGATGCGCGGCTCCGAGGGATGGAAGATCACGTTGTCGAGACGGTAGTCGCCGTGGACCAGCGTGGTCTCGTCACCCGCGGGGATGTTCTTCGGCAGCCAGTCGATGAGGTTTTCCATCGCCTCGATGCGCTCGGTCTCCGACGCGCGGTACTGCTTGGTCCAGCGGGCGATCTGGCGCTCGAGATAACTGCCCGGCTTGCCGTACTCGCCGAGGCCGACCTTCACGTAGTCGACCGTGTGCAGCGCGGCGATGACACGATTCATCTCCTCGAAGATGGCGCGGCGCTGCGGCACGGTGAGTCCGGGCAGGGACGGATCCCACAGCACGCGCCCCTCCACGAAATCCATGACGTAGAACATGGTGCCGATGACCGACTCGTCCTGGCACAGCGCATAGGGCCGGGCCACGGGGACGTCCGTGCCGTGGAGAGCGGACAGCACCCGGTACTCGCGGTCCACCGCGTGCGCGGAAGGCAGCAGCTTCCCTGGCGGTTTGCGCCGCAGCACGTAGCGCTTGCCGCCGGCACTCAGCAGAAAGGTGGGATTCGACTGCCCGCCCTTGAACTGCGACACCGTCAGATCGCCCGAGAAGCCGTCCACATGCTCGCGCATGTACTGCGCGAGCGAGCCCTCGTCGAACCGGTGCTTGTCCTGCACCGGCATGGTTCCTACGAATTCGTCATGCATCCTCGTTCCGCCTACGACAGAGATCCGGGTTCGC
Organism: uncultured Rhodocyclaceae bacterium; assembly: GCA_964510915.1. Classification (GTDB taxonomy): domain Bacteria; phylum Pseudomonadota; class Gammaproteobacteria; order Burkholderiales. The sequence goes on from CAZEDA010000116.1 coordinate 2,987, forward strand.
TCGCCCCGCCACCGGGGCGCCGACATCCCGTGCGCTGGGGAAGCACTGAGCGAATGATGCGATGGCAACACCAGATCAGAGCTTCCGCAGAGCACCGTCCCGGAGCCGGGCGAGGATACACCCCGGCGCGGGGGGGCGCCAACCGCACGGGCGGCCAGTAAACACCGCCCTCTGCCCCCTGCGCAGACGGCGGCTCCTACGCCTGCGCTGGTAGACTCGGCCGCATCCGGGAGGAAACCACATGAAACAGTTCGACGGCAGGGTCGCAGTCATCACCGGCGGGGCGAGCGGGCTCGGTCTCGCCATGGCGCGGCGGTTCGCGCGGGAGGGCATGAAGCTCGCGCTGGCGGACGTCCAGGCCGACGCGCTTGCCACGGCCGTGGCAGAGTTCGAGGCGGCCGGCACGCCGGTTCTCGGCGTGCGATGCGATGTGTCCAAGCAGAGCGACGTCGACGCGCTTCGGGATGCCACGATCGAGAAGTTCGGCGCAGCGCACGTGCTGTGCAACAACGCCGGTGTCGCCCCGGGCGGCCTCGCCTGGGAAAGCACCCTGGAAGACTGGCAGTGGTGCCTGGGCGTGAACGTCCACGGCGTCATCCATGGCCTCCGCAGTTTCGTGCCGCTGATGCTCGAGCAAGGCGACGAAGCGCACATCGTCAACACGGCCTCGGTGGCCGGGTTGCTGTCACCCCCCGGGATGGCGATCTACTGCGTCTCGAAGCACGCAGTGGTGACGCTCACGGAATGCCTGCATCACGACCTGGCTTCGAAGACCGACAAGGTGAAGGCTTCGGTGCTGTGTCCGGCCTACGTGCCGACCGGGATCAGCGATTCGGAGCGCAACCGGCCTGCCGAACTGCAGAACGCCCCGAAGGCCCGTACGCCGGAGGAGATCGCCCGTGAGGAAGCTCTGCGCCATGCCGTGAAGTCCGGCCGCATCACGGCCGACGACGTGGCGAGCATGGTGTTCGAGGCCATCCGCGACGACCGCTTCTACATCCTCACCCACGGCAAGATCAAGGCCGCGATCGAGACCCGGATGCAGGACATCCTGCTCGAACGCGCCCCGACGGACACCTCACGCCCGAAGAAATGACGCCGAGACCGCCACGCGCCTCGTATGGCGGCGACGCATCGACATCAGGCTGACCAGGCCCAGACCGCCGAGCACCATGGCGGTGGTCCGGGGCTCGGGGATGGGAGCCTGCTCGTTGAGGCGGATGTCGTCGAACTGATGGGCCTGGGTTGCGCTCTCCTGCTCCCAGGACACCGAGGCGAGGTCCGAGAACTCCGTTCCGAACCAGACCTGCCGGGGCTCGAGCGCCGGACCGAAATCGAAGGCCTGCGAAACCGTGATCCCCGCTGTCGTACGGCCGATGAAGGTCACCGATCCCGCGAGGTCCGCGATGAGCGGGCCCAGCAGCATGCCCGTGAAATCGAACGTTCCGCCGTCGATCCTCGTCAGCGTGGTGACCGACCCGATGTAGGTATTGAACAACGCCGTGGAGCCGTTGTAGTCCGGCGCAGCACTTCCCCACACGCTGAAGGCCATGTCCTCCAGGATCGGATCGATGCTGCTGGTGATGCGGAATCCGTCCTCCTCGTAGGTAGTGACGTGCACGACGTTGTCCCCGTCATGAGCGAGCGGTTCGAAGTCGATGATGACGGCGTCGGCGGGCGTGGCGAACATCGCCGTTACAACGGCGACGCCGGCAGTGCGAAGCTTTGCTGGATACATCTTGTGGTCTCCTTAGGTCTCTTTCGTGCCTACCACTAAAGCAGTATCGGCAGATGTCCATAGGTATTGCCGAGAATCGTTTTCGAATCCAGCCCGAGCCAGCCGTCCAGCAGGGTCGCGTAGAGCTGGCGGAAGTCGTATTGCATGGGCAGGTTGCCGTCATCGACGAGCTTCGCGGGATCGAACGTGGGCGGATTGCCGTAGACGCCGCGACGCACGCCGGGACCGATGAGGATCATCGCCTGCGCCGCGCCGTGATCCGTGCCGTCCGAAGCATTGGGTTCCACCCGGCGCGCGAACTCGCTCCACAGGAGGATCAGCACCTGGTCCGACAGGCCATGGGCATCGAGATCCGCCGTGAAGGCGCGCAACCCGTTGTTCAGTTCGAGAAGACTTTCCGCGTGCTGCGGCAACTGCGTCTCGTGGGTGTCGTAGCTCCCCTGCTCCATCGCGATGACCCGCACGTTGGCATCGGTCCGCAGCAGCTGCGTGGCGAACCGCAGGCCCTGGGCGAAGCCGGTGTCCGGGTAGGTCACCGGGGTCGTCAGATCGCCGGCGACGTCCACGACGTCGTATGCCTTCATCGCGGCCTGACTGTTCCGCAGGTAGGCGTCGTAGAAGAGGTTGGTACCGGTCGTCGGCTGGGACAGCACACTCTTCAGTGCCTGCTGCTGCGGGCCCCACGATGGCAGGTAGAACCAGTCGGCCTGGGTCGGCAGCTGCGGCGGAGACAGGCGACGCGAGAGCAGGCTCGGCGGCAGACTCCAGCCAATCGAGAACCCGGTCAGCACGTCCGGAGCAGCCTCGCCGGCCGTGAACGCATCGAGGGCGCGGCCCAGCCAGCCGGTGAACGTCGCCCGCTTCGGGTCGGCGCTCCAGTAGATCTCCATTGCCTGGAAATGCGAGTAGTCGAAGCTCGGGTAGCCGACCCCGTGCACGATCGCGAGACGATTCCGATCCCACAGCGTCTTCAGGGCGGTGAGCGCGGGGTGGAGACCGTTGCGCGCATCGAGCTTCGGCATCGCAGCGTTGTTCGGGATGGCGAGCGGGCCGCGCACCTGGGCGTACTTCGGGTCCGCGTACGGAATCACCGTGTTGACGGTATCGCACCCGCCCGTGAGGTGGATCGTGACGAGCTTTCGCCCGGAGCCTGCCGAGGCCGCCGCGGCCGTGCGCATCACCTCGACGCCGGGGACGGCCCCGAGGGCGGACGCCCCGAGACCCGCCTGCACCAGCCGTCGCCGGTTCTTCTGGATGGTCATGTCGTTGTCTCCCTACATCACCTGGAACTCGGGGCTGCTCGCCACGAGGAAGGCGACGCTTCGGGTCCTGTCGTTGAGGTCCGCCTTGGGAATGCCTGCCGTGCCGAGGAAGCTCGCCACGGAGGCGCGGGTGGTGGCGGTCAGGTTCGCCACGCCGAGGCGGGACGCGACCGTCGTGATCAGCGTGTCCGGCGGCGTGGGACTGGCGAGCCCGCCATTGAGGATCGCGATCGAGGCATCGCTGGCCCAGTTGTAGACGATGTTCTCCGCCATCTGCGTGCGACCGAGCAGCATGCTCGCCCCGGTGAGCCGCAGCCCCGTGCGATAGCCGGCCGGATTGGGCGGCTCGAAGGGATCCTGCCCCATCTGATTGCTCATCCAGCCAAGCGCGCGGGCCCGGTCGAGGTCCATGTCGATCTTGAGCCGCTGCATGAGCCCCAGCGCGAGTTCGAGCGGGGTCTTGAACAGGAAGCCGCGCGAGCGCACGTCCCAGAACGACGGCAGGTTGAAGAGCGCACGCATCACGGCCTTGATGTTGCCGCCCGTCTCGGTCCACTTCCGGACCAGGGCGTTCACCTCGACGAGATTCACGCGCTCGCTCACGAAGGCCCGGTAGAGCTTCGCGCAGGTGCGGCGCGCCGTCTCGGGCCGCTGGGCGAGGATGCGCATGATGTCCTCGCCATTGAAGTTGCCGGTCTGCCCGAGGAAGGTCTTGGGGCCGGCATCGAAGCTGTCCGGATTGAACACGACGTTGCGTTCCGGCCACGTCACTTCCCAGCCGGTGAGCGCACGGGCGGCCTCGCGCACGTCCGACTCGCGGTACGGCCCGGTGCCCGTGGTGTAGAGCTCCTGCACCTCACGGGCGAAGTTCTCGTTGGGATGGTCCTTGTGACTGTAGGAGCCGTTGAGGTACTCCAGCATCGCGCCGTCCTTGAAGACGGCGGACAGAAACGCCGCGAAGCTCCCGTTGGCGTTGGTGCGCCAGGTGTTCATCTGGCGCTGGAAGAGCAGGTTGCCCGCGGCGCTGGTCGGCGTCGTGAAGTGCCCGTGCCAGAACCAGAGCAGCTTGGCCTGCAGCGGACGGCGGGACTTCAGCATCTGGTACAGCAGGGCCGTGCGCACGCCGTCCCATTCGTCCAGCACGTTCGGCAGCCCGAACGGATTGTTGTTGCTCCAGACGGTGTCCGCCGTGGTCTCGTAGTCGACGATCGCATTGATCGCCCCGGTCTGGCCGAGTGCGAACACCCGATCCACGTCTTCCAGCGTGCCGCCGAATCCCGCCCGCCGCAGCAGGTGGGCTGCCTCTTCCTTGGTCCAGGCCATCGGGTCTCGTCCTTGTCGTTGTCTCGCAGCCGGTCGGTGGCCAGGCCGCGTCGGGACGGGCTATCGCAACTTCGTTGCCAGGACGATTTCGCAAGCGCAATCAATGAGATCCGATGCCAGGTCACCGATGACGCCACCGGACTCGTCTGCGCCTGACGACGGTCGCATCGAGCAATCCCGGCCGCAGACAGCCCGGGAGATCGCAGGACAGGGACGCCGCAACCGCTTTCCCCTTGACCAGCCGCGATGACAGGCTGTCCGGGCAGTGGAACTGGTGTTGTCTCAATGCCCCGACAAACCCTTGGGTGCCCCGAGCGGGGAGGAAGCACGGGACGCGGACGCTCGCCAGCCACCGCATGCGATGAGAATGCATCCGATTTGATCTAACCCCGGGTCCCGGCGCTTGCGCGCCCCTAAGATCGGTGCCGTCTGCCCTGACGACCGCCCGCCCTGCGGACGGCCGGCCCGGCTCGCGTTGATTCGGATCAAGACGGAGCGTCATGGCCCACCCTGCTTCATTCGTGGTCGGCATCGACCAGAACCTCTGCGGCACGAGCGCGTATCTGCTGGATGCGGAAGGTGCGTTCGTGCCCCTGTGCGCCTTCGAACACCGCCAGTTCTATCCCCAGGCCGGCTGGGTCGAGCACGACCCGCTGGAACTGCTGTCCCATCTGAGCCAGTGCTTCGACAGGGCGGCCGGCGCCGAGGGCGTCGGGGTCTCCAATCAGGGCGAAACCGTGGTCGCGTGGAATGCCGACACCGGCGAGCCGCTCTACAACGCCATCGTCTGGCAGGACACGCGGACCGCCCCGGTCGTTGAGCGCCTGCGCGCCGAAGGCGCAGAGGCTCTCACCCTCGCCAAGGCGGGCCTGCCGCTGGACCCCTACTTCGCCGCCAGCAAGCTGCGGTGGTTCCTGGACCACGTGCCGGAGGCGAAGGCCCTGGCCCGACGGGGCCGCCTGAGGCTCGGGACCAGCGACAGTTTCTTCCTGGACCGCCTCTGCGGGGTGCACGCGACGGACATCGCGACCGCGTCGCGCACGGGCCTCATGAATCTGGCGACCGGCCAGTGGGACAACGAACTGTGCCGGCTCTTCGGCGTGCCCCGGGACGCCCTCCCCGCCATTCGGGCCACCACTGGCGAGTTCGGCGTCACGTCTCCATCCGGAGTCCCGTGGGTGGCGAGCCTGAGCGACCGGCAGGCTGCACTGTTCGGCCACGGCTGCCATCGCCTCGGCGAAGCCAAGATCACGTTCGGTGCCGGAGCCTATGCGGTCGCCGTGAGCGGTGACGCGCCGCCCGTTCCGCCCGGCGGTGGCATGCTGCCCACCGTGGCCTGGATGATCGACGGCAAGCCCGTGTATGCCATAGACGCCGGCGTGCACAACGCGGAGTCCGCCGTGAACTGGGCGCGAAGGCTCGGCTTGTACTCCGCGTACCGGGAACTGGATCACTTCGACGGCGCGACCGCGCTCGAACGCGGGCTTGCCTTCGTGCCGGCGTTGTCCGGCCTCGCCTGCCCCTACTGGGACCGCAGCGCGGCCGGCCTGTGGATCGGCATGAACCTGGCCACGGACAGTCGCGATCTGCTTCGGGCCATCCTCGAAGGCATCGCCATGCGCTGTGCCCAGGCCATGGCAGCCATGGCCGACTCGATCCCGCTCGCGGAGAGCGTGAGCATCGACGGCGGACTCTCGCGAAGCCGCTACTTCTGCACGTTCCTTGCGCGGGCACTGAATCGCACCGTCGTCGCGCCTTCGAGCGCCGATCTCGCCGCGCTCGGCTGTGCGCAACTCGCTTACGTGGGCGCCGGTCTCGGTACCGTCAATTCGCTCCCTGCCCTCGGCGCGCCGCGTCTGCGTGTCTCGCCGGACGCCCCGCTTCCGTCCCATTGGCACGAACGCTATGCCGATGCCGTCCAGCGGGCACGGGGCTGGCGCGAAGCAGCGTGATTCGGGCCTCGCGTGCGCCGGATTGACCGGCGAAGAACGACCGGGATAGAGTCGGTCCGGAACATGCGAGTCATCGGGATTTCGGGGGACCCTCTCCCCCGAGCACCCCTGCCGAGATTGCCGCGACCGACGTGGCCCGAACCAAAGACGCCCAGGCTGATACTCTGTTGCACATCCGTGGTGCGCAACGGCGCTTCGCCACGCCCGAAGGCGGGATCGTCTCCGCCCTTGGCGGAGTGGATCTCGAAGTCCGCACCAACGAGTTCCTGACGCTGCTCGGGCCCTCGGGCTGCG
>CAZEDA010000117.1:0-9521 GCA_964510915.1 uncultured Rhodocyclaceae bacterium
CGCCGACCTTCTGGGCCTCGGCGATCACCTGCAGGGTGAGCGTGGTCTTGCCGGAAGATTCCGGCCCGTAGATTTCGACGATCCGGCCGCGCGGCAGGCCGCCAACGCCGAGCGCCAGATCCAGCCCCAGGGAGCCGGTCGAGACCACCTGGATGTCCTGGCTTTTGTCGTTCTCGCCGAGCCGCATGATCGAGCCCTTGCCGAACTGCTTCTCGATCTGGGACAGGGCTGCGGCCAGGGCCTTCGATTTGTTGTCATCCATGGGTCTGCGTCTCGCATCGGGCGGTGAAGGAAGCCCGGATTATGGCACAAGGCCTCGGCGTCAAACAGGTCATGTTCTCGAAATCTTTCAATGACCTACAGAATCCCGGGCGGCGGCTCGAAAGCGCGTGCCGGCATAAAGAAACGGCACGGAATGCCGTTGTAGCGCCCATGGCTTCCCTTCCACAGACGGTCCGACGCATCGGCCGCTTCGAGGTGGTCCGCGCCCTCGGCCGCGGCACCCAGGGCTCCGTGTGGCTTGCACACGACCCCGACCTCCAGCGCGACGTCGCGATCAAGACGATCGAAGTCGACGGTGCGGACAATCCGGCCGCCGTGAAGACCCTGCTCGACGAGGCGGTCATGATGAGCCGTCTCGTGCATCCGAACATCGTGACGCTGTTCGATGCCGGCCGGGACCACGACCAGCCCTACCTCGTGTTCGAGTTCGTGCCGGGCGAGACGCTTGCCTCCATGATCAAGACCCGCGGCCGCCTGGGCGCCATCGAGGCCTGCGAGATCGCGGTCCAGATGCTGAAGGGCATCGCCTTCGCCCATCAGAAGGGCGTGGTCCACCGCGACCTGAAGCCCGGCAACGTCATGATGACCGAGGACGGTGTCCCCCGGATCATGGACTTCGGCATTGCCGCCCTGGTCTCCACCCGCGACGCGGCGGACGAGGGCTTTCACGGCACCCCCGCCTATACGGCGCCGGAGTACATCCAGAGCCGGGCCTTCTCGCCCCGGTCCGATGTGTTCTCCATGGGGATGGTGCTCTACGAGATGCTCACCGGCGGCCCCGCGGTGACCGGACGCACGGTGTGGGAGATCCTGCACAAGGTATCGAACGTGCCGTTCGACCCGCCTTCCGCCAAGGCCGACGGCGTCGACGAACGGCTGAGCGGCATCGTGATGCGCGCACTCGCCAAGAACCCGGATGACCGGTTCGAATCGGCTACCGCACTGTGCGACGCGCTCGAATCCTTCCTGAAGCCGGCGCCCACGGCGATCGAGAAGCAGGAGAACTCGACCGGCACCCTGGAGTTCCTGCTCCGCCGCATGCGGGTGAAGAGCGACTTCCCTGCGCTGTCCTCCACGATCAGCACGGTGTCGAAGGCCGCCAACTCCGACAAGGACGGTGTGAACGCGCTGTCCACGACGATCCTCAAGGACTTCGCCCTCACCAACAAGCTGCTGAAGCTGGTGAACTCGGCCCACTACGGCCAGTTCGGGCGCGGCATCTCGACGGTGTCGCGGGCGATCATGGTGCTGGGCTTCGATCAGGTGCGGTCGATCGCCATCAGCCTGATGCTCTTCGACCACCTGCAGAACAAGGCGCAGGCGAACACGCTGCGGGACGAGATCATCGCGACGTACTTCACCGCGGTCCTGGGCCGCTCGCTCGCGTCCCCGATGGGGCTGCGCGATGGCGAGGAAGCGTTCATCTGCGCCATGTTCAACAAGCTGGGCCGTGTGCTGAGCGCCTTCTACTTCCACGAGGAGTTCGTGGAGATCCAGAAGATGGAGCGCGCCGGCTCCCCCGAGAATGACGCAGCCACCCAGGTACTGGGCATGCCGCTGGACGCTCTCGGCATCGGCGTCGCGAAGAGCTGGCATTTTCCGGAGCCGGTGCTGGCAAGCATGAAGGCCCTGTCACCGGTCGATCTCCAGGCGGAGCACGGCGAAATCGATCAGCTGCGCCTGCTTGCCGGTGCAGCCGCGGCGCTCACGGACATCATCCGCTACACGCCGGACGCGAACCGGGCCTCGAAGCTGATCGCCCTGGAGAAGCAATACCAGCCGCTCACCCACCTCGATCAAAGCCACTACATCGCCGCGGTGACGAAGGCCGTGGCCGACATCGGTCGCGATGCCGCCGCGCTGGACCTCAAGATCGCGACGAGCCCGTTCTTCGAACGTGCAGTCGCGTGGTCGCAGCAGTTCAGCGAGGCACAGGCCGTGGATGAGGTAGCCCAGACGATTGCGGCCACGGTCCTGCTGGAGCGTGACCCGACGGAGAGCGCGGACGAGGACCCGGTGGCGCGCGAGATCGCGAAGCGGAAGGCCATCCTCACCGCCGGCATCCAGGACATCACCAATGCCCTGGTCGGCAAGTATCAGTTGAACGACCTGCTGCGCATCGTCGCGGAGACCATGTTCCGGGGCGTGGGTTTCGCTCGCGTGCTGCTGCTGATCCGGGACCCCGCCTCGAACACGCTGAAGAGCCGGATCGGGCTCGGGAAGGACGCCGACCAGATTGTGAAGAAAGGCTTCGGTGTGCCGCTCACGCCCAGCAAGGACATCTTCCACGTGTCCCTGTCGACCGGCGCGGACATCTACATCGAGGACGTGGACACCCCGAAGATGCGCGCCCACATCCCCGAGTGGTATCGCAAGGCCATCCCGGGAAAATCTCTCGCCCTGTTCCCGATCGTGTTGAACAAAAAGCCAGTGGCATTGCTCTATGGGGACAGCGAGGTCGCGGGGAGCCTGTCCTTCGGACCGGAGGAACTGTCCTTGCTTAAGACTTTGCGAAACCAGGCTGTGCTCGCAATCCGCAATCAGAATGCCTAACGCCGCCGATTCCGCAGAAGCCCCCGAAATCCCAGAAGCGCCAGACGCCGCCGCCACCGAGGAACGTACCGTATTGTTCGCCGATGTGGCGGGCAGCACGCGCATGTACGAGCAGTTCGGTGACACGGAGGCGCTCCGGCGGGTCGGTGCGTGCCTCACGGCAGCCCGGGATGCCGCCGAGACCTACCAGGGCGAGGTCGTCAAGACCATCGGCGACGAAATCATGTGCGTGTTCCCCGACAGTGGCACCGCTCTGCTCGCCGCCTGCGCCATGCAGGCCGCCGTCCGGGCTTTGCCGCCGGTGAACGACATTCCCATGGCATTAAGGATCGGATTTCACAGCGGTTCGGTGCTGCGGCGCGACGGCGACGCGTTCGGCGACACGGTCAACGTCGCCGCCCGGATCGTGGCTCTGGCCAGCGCCGGGCAGATTCTGGTGGGCGACGCCGCCTGCACGACCCTGCCGGCCTATCTCAAGTACGGCATCCGGGCCCTCGGCCACGCTTCGCTGCGCGGCCGCAACGCCGAAATCCGCCTCCATGAAGTGGTCTGGGACATGGGCGCCGACCTGACGTTGGTGGGCAGCACCTTGTCACAGCGCGGCCCGGCCCCCCTCGCCGCGCTCGAGCTGAAGTTCGGGACCTACCGCTGGCGGCTCGAATCCGGCGCCATCACGATCGGCCGGGATGCCATGAACCAGATCGTGCTCACCACTCGCCGCGCCTCCCGCAATCATGCGAGGATCGAGGCACGCAAGGGCAAGTTCTTCGTGAAGGACAGTTCGACCAACGGCACCTTCGTCCGTCCGGAAGGCGGCGAGGAAGTCCGGCTGAACCGCGAAGAGACCATGCTGAAGGGCAAGGGCAGCATCTTCTTCGGGGACCCGCCGTCGTCCGAGGCCGCCGAGGAGTTGCGTTACTTCATCGAGTAGTCAGCCGCCGGAGGCGCCGTGCTCCGTATCGTGTTCGATCTCGCCTGGTGGCTGACCGATCGGACGTGGCGAATCGTCCGCACCATTTCTGGTGACGACGCCTACGATCGCTACCTCGCGCGAGCCGACGTGCACCCGCTGTCCCGCCGGGAGTTCTACGACCAGCGCCTGCACCAGAAATGGGATCGGCTGAGTGCCTGCGGCCGGTGCTTCAGCGGTCGGGAGCCGGGCGACTCCGGGCGCTGACGCATCAGGCGGCCCGCGCTTCCCCGGCGAGATCCACCACGCCTTCCAGAGCACGGACTACCGTGGCCCGCCGCACGGCTTCCCGGTCGCCCGGGAACAGCAAGGTCACGCTGCGTCTGGTCCCGTCGTCTCGTCCCCACGCAATGCAGACCGTTCCGACCGGCTTCTCGGCCGATCCGCCCGTCGGGCCCGCGACGCCGCTGACCGCCACGGCAAGCGAGGCGCCGCTCGCGCGGAGTGCGCCATCGACCATGGCGATGACCGTGGGCTCCGACACCGCGCCGTGCCGCTGCAGAGTCTCCGACGGCACGCCCAGCACCGCCTCCTTCGCGGCATTGCTGTAGGTGATGAAGCCGCGGTCGTACCAGCGCGAGCTGCCCGACACCATCGTGACCACTTCCCCGATCCAGCCGCCGGTGCACGATTCTGCTGTCACCAGCACGTCACCGGTTCCAAGCAATGCCTCCCCCACCCGGCGCGACAGCGCCTCGAGTGCCTGATCCATTCAGATGAGCCCTCCCGTCATCGCGCGTCGCCACACGGCGAGCACCAGAAGCGTGTAGAACGCCGCAAGCAGGTCGTCCAGCATCACGCCGAAGCCGCCCTTCACGGTCCGATCGAAATGGCGGATCGGCATCGGCTTCACGATGTCGAAGGCGCGAAACAGCACGAAGCCCGAGGCCTGCCACAGAAACTCCCTCGGGATCATGAAGAGCACCAGCAGGTAGGCCACGATCTCATCGATGACCATGCCGCCGTGGTCCGGGACGCCGAGCGCGCGGCCCGTGCGTCCGCACGCCCAGATGCCGATCACGAACAACGCGACGATGACACCGAGGAACTGGAGATCGGTGAGCCGCGGCGCGAGCGCCCAGTAGATCGGCAGCGCCGCGAGCGTGCCCGCCGTTCCCGGCGCCGGTCGCATGAGTCCCGAGCCGAAGCCGAACGCGATGAAGTGCGCCGGATGCGACAGCACGAACCGGCCCGTGGGCCGGATTGGGATTCCGCTAGCGGAAGTGGTCATAGCCCGCCTGCTCGAGCGTCATCTCGCTGCCCGATGAATCCAGTACCGTGACACGTTCACCGGCCACCATCGAGCCGATTCTCGTGACGGGCGTGTCCGCTGCAGCCGCACGCGCGGCGATCTCCCGTCGCGCCGCTACCGACGCGGTGAACACGAGTTCGTAGTCGTCCCCGCCCGAGAGCACGAAGCGACGCCGCTCCTCGGGACTGCAGGTCGAGAGCGCCGACGACTGCGGAACACGGGACCACTGCACGACGGCGCCGAGGCCGGACTCCTCGCAGATGTGCGCGAGATCCGCGACGAGTCCATCCGACACGTCGATCGCCGCATGCGCGACGCCCGCCAGAGCGCGTCCGAGCGCCACCCGAGGCATGGGGCGATCGAGACGGGACCGGCAGTGCGCGATGTCCTCTTCCGCCGCTGCTACGCACTGGCGGTAGGTGATGAGACCGAAGGCTGCCTCGCCGGTGCAGCCGCTCAGATAGATGTCATCGCCCAGTCGCGCCGCACTTCGCCGCAACGCGCGACCCGGAACCACTTCACCGATGGCCGTGACGCACAGGTTGCGCGGACCGCGCGTCGTGTCGCCGCCGGCGAGATCCACATCGAACTGTCCGGCGAGCGAGAGGAATCCGCGCGCAAACGCTGCCACCCAGGATTCATCAGCGTCGGGCAGCGCGAGCGCCAGGAAGGCCCAGCGCGGCTCCGCGCCCATCGCGGCGAGGTCCGACAGATTCACGGCGAGCGTCTTGTGACCGAGCGCCTCCGGATCTGTGCCCGGCAGAAAGTGCGTACCCTCCGCGAGCATGTCCGTCGTGATGGCGAGTTCCCGGCCGGCGCGCGGCGCGACAAGTGCGCAGTCGTCCCCGCCGGCAAGCGCGGTGTGCCGCGTGCCGGGCGAGAAGTGACGGCGGATCAGCGAGAATTCCGAGGGCATGGGCCGATTGTAGTCGCGCAGAACCCGTGCGCGCAGGCGAGGTCACTGTTGCGACCGCTTCCTCGGGTCGGAGACTCCCTACTTCCTGCCCCCGTTCCTTTTCTTCGTTTTGTTCTTGTTGGCTGTCTTCTTCCCTTTCTTCTTGTTGCCGCCGCTCGTGGGCGTCTGTACGACAGAACTCGCCGTCACTGTGTCGAGCGCCGTGTCCTTCTCGTCGTCCTGGACATCGTCGTCGGCGACCTCCGTCTCTTCCTTCAGATCGATGGCCGGTTCCACGACAGGATCCTCGGCCTCATCCTCGGACTCGGACTCGGAATCCGAGTCATGGATCTCCGGCATGTCCTTCCGGATCAGAAAGCGATTCGGGATGAAATAGTCCGGATCATCCGGCGAGTGGAAACCCACGCTGTGGTGGAACTCGCGGTCCTTCTTCGCGAACCCCTTGAGAACGTCGCGCTCCTTGCCTGAGGGAGAAAGCGCAGGCCCTCTGTCGAGTTCGCCCAGGATCTCGTCGGTCGTATGAACGCGGACATTCTGCGCATCTTCCTTACCGCGCAGCCTGGCCCGCTCGAGCTTCTTCGCCTTGATGCTGAACCCGCTGCCGGAGCCGTACGTGTTCGAGGTGTCCTTCCCCGTCGTCAGAGGAGCTTTGGACGAGATGCGATTGCCCTTGCCCTTGTTCGGTGACTTCTGGTCCTGCTGCTCCGTCGCCGTCAAGGACACCTTGCCCGCGGTTCTCAAGCCCTTCGAAAAAAGATGTGCCTTGCCCTGCCCGAAGTCATTCACCGCCTTTTCGGGCGTGCTGTCCTCGCGTGTCAGCACCTTCGGTATCTCGCCCAGCCGCTTCTTCTCCGCCTCGGAGAAATATCGGCGCTGGGTTTTCGGATGCGACCGCTTGACGTGCTCCTCGCGAAGCGGCGCCTTCAGCTTCTCCTGCTCGTCGAGCTTTGCCTTGTCCAGCGAAGCCTTGACGCTGTCGGACACCCAGACGATCTGGTCCTTGCCCTTTCTTCGACCCGAGTCCGAGTAGCCCGTCGTCGGATTGGGCCCGTTGACCCATTCCGTCTTGCCCGATGCCGACAGGTTCCAGAACGCCTGGATCACCGGCTGAGAGGCGGCGCGGGCCACGCTCGGGAGGGACTTCGGCGCTACGGGCAACGAACGACCGGGCAGGCCTGCCCGTGAACCCACCGCAGCTTGCATCGCCTGCCGCTGTGCGGTCATGCGCGGCGAGGTGCCGAGCGCGGCGCTCGCCGGCGACGCATGCCGATGGGCTGCCCGGGAAGCGGAAACAGGGTCGTTCGACGCACGGGCGACCTGCGTCGCGGCTCTCGTCTTCATCTCGGCATACCTCCGGATCGGACCAGCGGCTCCCAGCCGCCGGCGCAGGATGATGGCATTGTAGAGTCAGTCGGTCCGCCGCGCCGGTCCGCGGGTGCGGACCTTCCCCAGGCCCGGCGTCACGACGGGTCGCGCATTCACCGCTACGATTGGCGCTTTGCCGCCGCGCATTTCCTCACACCTTCCGTTCCGGAGCCAGCGCCCGCCATGCGTTCGACACGATATGTACTCGCCGCGCTGATGGCGTGCCCGACACCCGGGATCGCCATGGCCGCGTCGACGGTCGAGAACGTCGACTTCTTCGTCGTCGGCGGCGCGCTGCTCGGAAACGGGGAAACCACGTGGACGGCCGAAAGCGGCTTCATCTACCGCCCGCAGGACAGTCGCTGGGGACTGGGATTTGCGTACACGAACGATGGCCACCTGACGAACAACCATCGCGACGGGTTCGTCGCCCAGGGCTGGTACATCGACCAGTTGTCCGACACGCTCGAACTGCAAGTCGGTACCGGTCCCTACGCCAGCATGAACAACACCACTGTCGACGGCGTAAGGCTCAACGAGTTTCGCGTCGGCCTGTTCACATCGGCAGCGCTGAAGTGGTACGTGCTCGGCAACGGCTGGTACCTCCGTTCGCAGTGGAATCACGCGCTGGTGCCGCGATCGTTCCACTCCAATGCGCTCCTGTTCGGGCTGGGCTATGACTTCCCCGTGTCGGAAGGCACGGGCAGCAAGGATCGTCCGCGTGCGGACATCAGCGTGTGGGGCGGCACGTCCCGGACCACGCAACTCGGGCCGCAGGACAGCAGCGGCGCCTTCCAGGTGGAGGCCCAGATCCTCCCGCACCAGCCGTTCCCCTGGTGGCCGGACGGCTACTCGATTGCCTTTCTGTCCGAAGGAAACACCGGTCTCGCCGATCGCGTGGGCATACCGGTGCAGGCCTGGTGGAGGACTGCGCCGAAGACGTTCACTTTCAGCTTCGGTATCGGTCCCTACTTCGCCCGGGACGCCATCCGGGAAGACAGCGTCAATCTTCTCGGAATCGGCAGTGTGCGCATCCACTACGCCATAACCGAGTCCCGCAATGCCCGACTGGAGGCCGGATTCATGTTCACGAGAGTGGCCTCCTTCTACCATCGCGATCAGGATATCTTCATGCTCGGACTGCACCTGTACGAGAAGCGATGACCCCCAGGCCGGAAGCGAAACTGGCCCGTTTCGCGCTTGCCAGCTCGACCGGGTCCAGCGCATGGTGCGGCAGATGAATTCGGGGGAGGTCTGGCAATGCAGCGAGCTGCGTTCGATGTGATTCCACTGCGCCAGGAAGCGTGCAGGTCCTGATGCCGAAGCGTCTCCCACGCCGACTCGCAACGATGCGGCGACTTGCCACAGCTCTGCTGCTCGCGCCTGCACTCACCGCCTGCACCGAATCCCTCGACGGATTCGAGGCGAGCTACTCGAGCGGTTACGGGGTCTCGGTCCAGGCCGGCACTGCGACAGCAGATGCCATCTCGTTCGAGGTACCCAGGCGCGTCAGCCCCACGTCGAAGGAAGAACTGGAGCTGAGGCCCCGGCAAGCCCTGCTCAAGCTGGACGGCTACATGCCCGTACCCCCGATCGACGTCGCGGAGAAGGCTGGTCGCTTCACCGTGCGCTTCCGGCTGCCCGAGGATTTCGTCAGGCAGGCCAAGGCCTTCGGAACCGACAATCGACCGGTCTACGGAGAGGTCATTCTGCCGATGGACTCGATCGTCAAGTCCTTCACCGGGCTCGAGCACTACGTGCCGACGACGTCCTACGTGCACGTCCAGCTTCAGCCCGCCTACAGCGGCCCGCTTACCAGCATGGCCAGGAGCATCGGTGAGTCACTCCGCTCCCTGTACTCGGCTCGCTAGGACTGTCGTCGCCGTCGTCGCCATGCTGGGCGGGGCGGCCTCCGACGCCAGGGAACTGCAGACCAGCGACCTGGACTACAACCTGTCGCGTATCGGCATTCAGGCGAAAGCCGAGCGGGTACTGCACCACAGGAAGCCCTATGTGCTGTTGCGCCTCACGCCTGTCCCTGTCCGTACCATCGACCGACCGGATGGCTCGACCGATTCGATTTCGCTGGAATCCCGGGGCATGGCGTATCTGCCGGTGGAGGTTGACTGCGACCGGATCGTGCTCAAGTTCAACGGCACCGACCACAAGCCCGATCCGGCCTC
>CAZEDA010000118.1:0-6527 GCA_964510915.1 uncultured Rhodocyclaceae bacterium
TGCCGACGACGAGTTCGTCGATCGCCATCTCGACGCGCGGCGTGTTCTGCAGTTGCGCGAGTGTCTGGCTCACCCAGGCCTGTCCCTCCGCGACCGAACTGCGCGTGCCGCCGGCGTCCTGGATCACGAGCAGCTTGGCGGGGCGGCCCGAAGCCCGGATCGCCTCCAGCAGCCGGCCCTTGTCGAATCCCTCGCAGCCGAGCGACACGAGGAGCACCGCGCCCACGTTGGGATGGGTGCACAGACGCTCCAGCATCTTGAAGGAGTAGGCGTTCGGGAAGCAGCCGGGAAAGCCGATGAGGTGCGCGCCCGACTCCCGGTTGGGGTAGGTGATCTCGCGGGCCACGTGGTGGGCGCACTCGACGAGATACGTCACCGCCACGATGTTGCGGATGCCCTTGCGGCCGTCGTTGCGCAGGTAGGCCTGGATGGTCATGGGTGCGGCTCCTTCAGGAATTCGTGTCCCTCGTCCAGCGTGTAGGTGGGGAGGTAGTCGCTGGTGAGATTGTGCAGGTGGACCGTCTCGCCGGGGGCGATGGCGGCCGTGGCCTTGCCGATGGGCGCGCCGTACTTGATGACGCGCTCGCCCGACGCGATGGGGCGCGCGGCGATCTTGTGGCCGGTCAGCACGGGTGTCGTGATGACCACGGCACGACCTTCCAGCTCGACCTTTTCGCCGGCAGCGATGTCCCGGACGGCGACCGCGATGTTGTCGCCGGGGGAGAGAATCATCACGGCGCGGGCGCCGACGTCCTCGAACGGTTTCATGACGGGATTCCTCGATGCGAACGGTTGGCGGAAGCGGGCGTCACAGCTTGCTCACGCGGACGGTCGCGTCCTTGCGCTTGGAGACGCCGGGCAGCAGGCTGGTTCCGAGGCCCGGCCCGGGCGGGGCGGAGATATAGCCCTTGTCGACGGGCGGCAGCTTCGTGACGAGAGTCGGGTACCAATCGTAGTAGAACGCCCGCACCATCTCCTGCACCAGCGTGTTGGGGCAGTTGAGCGACAGATGCACGGACGCCGTCAGCATGATGGGACCCGTGCAGTCGTGCGGCGCCACGGGCAGGGCCCAGGCCTCGGCCATGGTGGCGATCTTCTTCGATTCGGACAGGCCGCCGCACCAGCCCACGTCGAGCATGCACACCGATACCGCCTGCTTCTGGAAGAGGTCGCGGAATCCGGCGCGCGTCGCCAGCGTCTCGCTGGCGGTGACCCACACGTCCGTCCGATGCGCGTAGTCGGCAAGCGCGTCGAGGTTGCTCATCTTGATCGGGTCCTCGTACCAGAACGGATCGAACTGCTCGAGGGCCTTGGCGATGCGGATCGCGGCGGGGAGCTGCCACATGGAGTGGAACTCCACGTGGATGTCCATCTTGTCGCCGACGGCCTTGCGGATCTTCTCGAAGGGGCGCATTGCCTTCTTCAGGTCCGCGTTGGAGATGTAGGTGCCGTTGGATTTCTCGGCGGCCTCGTCGAAGGGCCAGATCTTCATGCCGGTGATGCCCATGTCGAGCAGGCTCTCGGCAAGCTCGCCGGCATCGGTGAGGAAGCCCTGCAGATCCTCGTAGGGCCGCTTCTTCCGGTCGAGCTTCGCGGGCAGGCCGAAGTTCTCCGTGCCCTGGGTCGGCTTCGCGCGAACGTACTGGTAACCGGCGCAGGTGTTGTAGACGCGCACCTTGTCGCGCGAGGCGCCGCCGAGCAGCTGGTAGATGGGCTGGCCCGTGATCTGTCCGAAGAGGTCCCAGAGCGCGATGTCGATGGCGGAGGCCGCGCGCATCTCGACGCCGACGCTGTTGAAGCCGAGGTAGGTGTTGAGGAAGTGATGGGAGATGCGATCGATCTGGCGCGGATCCTGGCCGAGCAGCCACGGTGCGCAGGTCTCGTGAATGTGGGCGGCGACCGGCGCAACGGCGTAGAAGGTTTCACCGAGTCCGACGAGACCTTCGTCGGTGTGGATCTGGACCCAGAGCAGATTCGGAAACTCCGCAAGCTGGATGGTCTCGACTGCCGTGATCTTCATGTGTCCTCCCCCTTTGACCGGCGAGAGTTTACCGTCAAGTGCGGCCGCGGCGTTGGCGGTAGCATGCGGTTCCACTTCTTGGAGGAGACCCGTCGTGACCGCATCCCCCCAGCCGAATCCCAGACCGCGCCGCAGCCTGCTGTTCGTTCCCGCGCTGCGCCCCGACCGCTTCCTCAAGGCACTCGATACCGGGGCGGACATCGTCTGCATCGACATGGAGGACGCGGTCACCCTGGATCGCAAGGACGAGGGACGCGCCGCGACGCTGCCGCTGTTTCGCAACCGCAGTCATCCTCAGGTGGAACAGATGGTCCGGATCAACGGGCTGTCCACCTACCACGGACTCAAGGACCTCCAGGCGCTGATCGAGTGCGAGGCCCCGCCGGACGCGATCATGATTCCGAAGATCCGGTCGGCCGAGGAGGTGCACCTGATCGACACGCTGCTGTCCACCGGACCGGCGCGCAACATCCGCTTCTGCGTGATCATCGAGACCAACCAGGGTCTTGAACGGGCCGTGGAGATCGCGAAGGCGAGTCCCCGGATCGACTCCATGATTCTCGGGGCGGTGGACATGTCGGCGGATCTCCGCTGCGTGAAGGCATGGGAGCCGCTGCTCTACGCGCGGTCCCGGCTGGTGCACGCCGCGGCGTCGGCGGGCATCGATCTGCTGGATGTGCCCTTCCTGAACCTCGACGACCCCGACGGACTCCGGGCGGAGGCGGAGGGCTGTGCTCGACTGGGATTCACGGGGAAGGCGTCCATTCACCCGTCACAGCTCGGCCCGATCCACGGCGCGTTCACGCCCACCGAGGCGCAGATCGAGAAGGCGAGGAAGGTATGCGCGGCGTTCGAGCAGAGCACCACCGGCCTGGTGGTCGTCGACAACGAACTGATCGAACTGCCCGTCGTTCGGTCCTACTACCGGATGCTCGCGATCGCCGGGAGGATCAGCGGCGGGAAGGGCTGACCGGTTCCGGATGATTCCGGAGGCGCAAGCGGACGGCGCAGAGCTGCGCCGTCCGTGCGGTGGCGCACATCATGCGGCGCGCAGAGCGGTGTCGTCGATCGGCAACACTGCGGCGGGGCGTGGCGTCGGTCGCGTGGCGAGATCCGGGATCGCGCTGCTCGCGAACTGCGCCACGCACTCGTCGAGCTGCTCGATGTCGAGGTGCAGCAGCACGGCCGGAGCGCGTACGCGGCCGCAGACGCGGACGTCGGAAGCGACCTTGAAGCCCAGCAGCTTGCGATACACCGGGGCGTGGCGCGGATTCACTTCGATGTAGAGATCAGTGGTGCCGTGCTGCAGGCGGCCCACCTGATAGGCGAGGCCGAACATCGACGACAGGATCTTGCGACTGTCGCTGTTTGGCGTCACTGCGAGGCGGGTGAGTTCGCAAAGCACGCGGCCACGGGCACGCGCTCTCGCAATCTCTTCCGGATAGGTATGGTCGATCCAGAGGCCGGCGGGACCGTCGAAACCGAGGGTCATGGTGCCGACTATCAGTCCGCGCTGGCGTGCGACGAGTGTGCTCGCCTCATGTTCGCGGTCGACGGCGTCCGCCTTGATGGAGCGGGTCACGTAGCCGCGCCATTCATAACGCTCACGGACGAGTTCTGCGGCTTCGAGCAGTTCGGGCAGCGTGGTGGCCACGGAGGCCTGCACTGTGCCGTCGCCCAGCAGGCGGACTTCGTCATCCGGTGTGCTGGTGATGGTGGAACTCGGTCGTCGCTCCGACATGTCCGAGCCCCGCGCACGGAAGACTCGCTCGAAGAACGAGGCCTCGCAGGACCCATTCGACTGAGAACTGTCACTGCCCACTCCGGGGTACCGCGATGGATGGATCATCTTTCGTTCCCTCTTCCAAGGTTATCTGCCGCGAGGCCCGGTACGCACGGTTCAAGCCAGAGCGACCGGGCCCTTCCATTCTTGGCACATGTTCATGGCATGCGAGTGACGGTCTCATGCCGACGTTCGGTCCATGGCCGATCGTCTTGTCTTTGCACAGCGAGAGAAAACTCGAAGTGGTTGCACCACCACCGACAAACCGGTCCGTCGTCGCGGCTTCGAAAATCGCCATTGGCATATCCGGGACCAGGCCGCCGGACCGAGTGTCGACTGGGTGATCTGTCTCGACTCTGAGACAGGTCGCGGGCGAGGACGGCTCGGCAAGGCTTCCTTCGCTGCGTGCGGGAGCAGCGAACGGACTGTACAAGAATCAGTGTGTGCTGACAGCACCGGAGCCGCGGGTGCGAGCGCTTTTTTGCGAGGAGATTGATACGGTGACGGACGACGCGACTGACGGTATCGCTTCGATGTCATGGCTGCGGAGTATCCAAATACGATCCTGATCGGGAATGTCCGCGCAGCGAGTATTGCGAAGCGGTGCTGCCGTTAGGGTGGCGGGAAGAAAACTGTCGGTGAACTTTACGCGCGTGGTCTCGCGTGATGCGCCTTCGATCGCAAGTCATTGACCGGCCTGCACTTCGCAATGTCGGCTCGGTTCCTGCAAAACAGGGGGTATCGCGGACATCTCTCGGGGTGTCTGCGGCAAGAGTCTGGTCGTGCATCCCTCGGTTCGATGTCGCCTGCCCCGATCGGGCGGCATCGCGGGCAAGCGGTCCAGGCAATGCCAACTCATTTGGAAGACTCTTCGCCATGCTGCAAAGAATTGCCGTGGAGCCCGGGCATCGGGGCCCAACCGTAGCCATCACCACCCGACGCGTCGTGCCGTTCCGCCAGCAGCCTTGTGCGCTCCTCATCGAGGCGCTCTCGGTTGCCGCCACCCGACGTCGCGAATCGCGCCGCAAGCGCAAGGACGCCGGGTCCGGTGGTGTCGATCACGCGATCGCGCTGGTCCACGTGCTGTGCAACGAGGCGGGCATCAGTGACGACGTCACGCTCGCCGCCGCCGTGCTCCAGGACACGATTGCCGATACACAGCTCTCCTACATGGAGCTTCGCCGCCAGTTCGGCCCCGTGCTCGCTGACGTCGTTGCTGAACTCACGGAAGAGGACAGCGACACCCTCAAGGATCGGCCGCCGGTGCGAATGCACGGTGCCGCGTCGCAGAGCCATCGCGCCAAACTGATCCGTCTCGCCGAGCAGATCGTCGCCATCCGGGACATCGGCCGCGACTTCGACGGGACCGACGAAACCCGTACCGTCACCTCGCGCATGGCGATCAAGACGATCGTCGAGGAGCTTCGCGGTACCCACGCCACACTCGAGTACCTCTTCGACGAAGAGGATGCCCGGTTCCAGTAGCAGTACCCTGGCCTAGCCAGACCCGCCCGCACCGCTCTCAAAAAGCGGAGACCTGCCGGAGCGCGCCGGCCACCCCGCAAGGGGCCCGGCGCGCCGAGGCTTTTCCACGATCCTCGCTCTCGCCTTCGCCCAGCCTCCGGTCGGGCTAGAATTCCGCGCTCATCCATGCGGCGATCGCACGCGACGCCGTGAGCACCCCGGGGGAATCCGAATGAATCCGATCGAGGCGGACATCTGGTCCGAACTCAAGCGCTCTGCCATCGAGCAGGTCGAACACGAACCGATCCTGTCCGGCCATCTCTACGATCTCATCCTGCGCCATCGCGGCTATCCGGAAGCGCTGGCCTACCTCATCGCCTCCAGCCTGTCGAACCAGGTGTTCAACGTTGCCGGCATGAACGACCTCATCGGCGAGACGATCGCCCGCCATCCTGAGATCGCCACCTTCAGCCTCCATGACCTCAAGGCGGTCATCACCCGGGACCCGGCGTCCGAATGCGCGCTGGTGCCGTTTCTCTACTACAAGGGCTTCAAGGGCCTCCAGGCGCACCGCGTAGCTCATGCGCTTTGGACCGATGGCCGCCGTGGCGTCGCGCGGTTTCTGCAGAGTCGCGTAGCAGACTCCCTGGCCATCGACATCCACCCGGCGGCGCGTATCGGCCGCGGCGTGTTCATGGACCACGGCATCGGCCTGGTGATCGGGGAGACGAGCGTGGTGGAGGACGATGTGTCCATCCTCCAGTCGGTGACGCTCGGGGGAACGGGCAAGGAGACCGGCGATCGCCATCCGAAGATCCGCCGTGGCGTGATGATCGGGGCCGGTGCCAAGATCCTCGGGAACATCGAAGTGGGAGAGGGCTCGAAGGTCGCCGCAGGCAGCGTGGTGCTCAAGTCGGTGCCGCCGCATACGACCGTTGCGGGCGTGCCCGCGGTGCAGGTAGGCGCCCCGCATTCCGAGACGCCGGCCTTCGACATGAAGCAGGACATCGATCCCGACTGATCGAGGGGTTTGCGTTTCGGGTGTGTGTGGCCCGTGGACTCTTCGAATCGCCTCCCGGAGTCGGCCTTGCAGGCCTCGTCCGGGCTACGGGAGTGGCGGCGCGCAGCGCCGCCCTTCACCCTTCACGCCTTCACCCTTCACGCCTTCACCCTTCACGCCTTCACGCCTTCACGTATTCAACTCCTCACCCAGGCGGCTGCGCGTAAGGCTCGTCCGCTGCGACAAACGCCGTTTCACGG
>CAZEDA010000118.1:6627-9433 GCA_964510915.1 uncultured Rhodocyclaceae bacterium
TCACCCAGGCGGCTGCGCGTAAGGCTCGTCCGCTGCGACAAACGCCGTTTCACGGCGGCCGGCTTCACACCAGGCGGAGACGGAAGGCAGCGCCAGCAGAGCGTCGCAGTAGGCCTTTGCGACCGGCGGCAGCGATACATCGTAGGTCCGGAACCGCGTGGCCACGGGGGCGAACATGGCATCGGCACAGGAGAAGCGCCCGAAGAGCATGTCGCCGCTGGATCCGAATCGGCTCCGGCAGTTCTCCCACAGCGCGACGATGCGCGCGATGTCGCGTTCCGAACCGGGCGTGCGTCCCTTGCCCGGGTGGGACGTGCGCAGGTTCATCGGCATCCGCCGGCGCATCTCCTGGAATCCCGAATGCATCTCCGCGCTGGCGCTTCGCGCGTGGTGTCTTGCCGTCGGGTCGTCCGGCCAGAGTCTGCTGTCGGGAAACATCTCCGCCACGGTCTCGCAGATCGCGAGGGAATCCCAGACGGGCTCGTCGTCGATCATGAGCACCGGCACCTTGCCGGTCGGGGAGTAGGGGGCGATGCCCTCCACGCGGTTGTCCTGAGCGAAGGGCAGCAGCACTTCCTCGAACGCGATGCCGGCCTGCGTGAGCAGCACCCAGGGTCGCATGGACCACGACGAGTAGTTCTTGTTGGCGATGACCAGTTTCAGGTGGGGCATGACTTCGTCCTCCGGAAGGACCAGTGTTAGTCTGGGGGAAACGAAAGAATCGCATGGGCGCGCGGGTCGGACAACCACCGTGCCGCGGGTTCCGCCCATCCACTTGCGGGAGGAAGACATGGGCGCTGTGCTGACGGAAGAACACCTCGGGATCTATCGCGAGGACGGGCTGGTCGTGTCGCCGTCCCGATTGGAGGCCGATACGCTGGGCGCGATGCGTGACGCGCTGGACAAGCTGCTGCGCGACAACGCGGATGTCGCGCCCGAGAGCCTGATCTGCCCTCATATCGCCAACGGCGCCCGCCACGATGCCGCGGCCGCGTCGCGGTGGTTCGAGTTCGCCACCATTCCGGCGATCGTCGACCAGGTGTCGCAACTCATCGGACCCGATGTCGTGCTCTGGGGCAGCCAGGTCTTCTGCAAGCCCGCCGGGACCGGTCGCGAAGTGCCGTGGCACCAGGACGGCCGCTACTGGCCGATCCGTCCGATCGCGACCTGCTCCGTCTGGATCGCGCTCGACGACGTTGACGAGGAGAACGGCTGCATGCGCTATCTGCCGGGCTCCCATCGTTCCGGCAGCCTCTACCGCCACCGTCATCGGGAGGGCGACAATCTCGTGCTTCACGAGGAAGTGGACCCCGCCGCGTTCGATGTCTCCACGGCGCGGGACGATTGCCTGGAAGCGGGCCAGTACTCGCTGCACGATGTCTTTCTCGTGCATGGCTCCGGACCCAATCGTTCGGCGCGGCGCCGAGCCGGCTTCGTGATCCGCTTCATGCCCGCGACGTCACTGTTCGACCGCCGCATCGACGAGCGGCAGGATCAGGCCGGCGTAAGTTTCAGTTTCAGTCGCCGGCCCCTCTGGCTCGTGCGCGGGCGCGATCGCGCCGGCAACGACTTCGCCGTCGGGCACGGCGAGGACTTCCGGCTGGTTCCGCGGCTGTCCGATGACATCTGAGAATCGCCCTGCGGCAATCTGGTATCGTCACCTCGTTTCCGAACCGTGAGGTGGTCATGATGAAGGTATTCCGCTCCCTGCTCGCGGCTCTCGCCGTCGTCACCGGCGGTGCGCAAGCGGCTGATCTCGATTCCATCCAGCTGCTGAGCCAGAGGCAGTTCCGGCTGTTGTCGGAGGATCTCGGCGCTGCACTGTCCTACAAGCCCCTGACGCCCGCGGAGCCGCTCGGCATCACCGGCTTCGATGTGGGTGTGGCGGTCACCGGGACGAATCTCAAGAACTCCGGCATCTTCGATATCGCCACCGGCAACGGCAATCTGCCCAGCTATCTGCCTGTTCCCACGCTGCGTGCACACAAGGGGCTGCCGTTCGACATCGACATCGGCCTGATGGCCGGCATGATCCCGAACTCGAACATCCGCTTCTATGGCGGCGAGCTGCGCTACGCCATCCTGGCGGGCAACGTGGCGCTCCCGGCAATCGCGATCCGCGGCAGCTACACGCGGCTGAACGGCGTGAACCAGCTGGACCTCGACACCAAGGGGATCGATCTCTCGATATCCAAGGGACTGCTCAATTTCACGCCCTACGGCGGGATCGGTCGGGTGTGGGTGAAGACCACGCCCAACGGCATCGCCGGGCTGGCCGAGGAGAGCTTCGGGCTCAACAAGGTGTACGTCGGGGTGAACATGAGCGTCCTGCTGCTCAATCTCGCCGTCGAAGCCGACCGCACCGGCGAGGCCACTTCCTTCGGCGTCAAGCTCGGTCTCCGGTTCTGAGTGCCGCTGTCACGCGGTGCGGTCGCCCCGACCGCACCGTTCACGTTTGCGGGCCCGCCGCATCGCGGATCCGCACCCTTCCCGCCAGCACGATTCCCGCCAGCGTCGCCGCCACGGCGATCAGCCCCACCGCCCAATAGTGCGTAAGCCGGCCGCCCTCGCTGCCGAGGATGCTGCCGGCGACCACCGATGCGACGCCTGACGCGAGCTGCTGCAACGCGCTGTTGAACACCAGAAAGGCGCCGCGCACACGCGGCAGCGCCGCGCCGTTGATGAGCGCCATCGCGGGGACGAAACGTCCCGACACCAGCACCATGAACATCATGCTCGCCGCGATCGCCACGGGAACCGGCACGGGCGGAAGATTGGTCGTCACCAGAAGCGGCACGATGGACAG
>CAZEDA010000119.1:0-9406 GCA_964510915.1 uncultured Rhodocyclaceae bacterium
AGCGTGAACAGGCCGTCCTCCACATTCACGAGACCGATGCTCACGCCGATGTTGAAGCTGAGATGGCCCCAGGCGAAATGAAAGTCCGTGACGATCTGGCGAAGCTTGTCCGCGATGCGGTCGGCGGCATCGGGCGGGCAGTTCTCCAGCAGCACGCCGAATTCGTCGCCCCCGAGGCGCGCGAGCGTATCGCCTTCGCGCAGGCAGGTCTGCAGCAGAGTCGCCACCTGACGCATCAGCTGATCGCCCGCGGCGTGGCCGCACGTGTCGTTCACCACCTTGAACTGATCGAGATCGAGATACATCACCGCGTGGTGACGGCCCATCTGCGCCGCGGACTGAAGCGCGAGTTCCAGCCGGCGCTCGAACTCCGTGCGGTTGATGAGGCCGGTCAGCGCATCGTGGCTCGCCTGATAGGACAGGCGCGCCGCGTACTGACGCTCGCGGCTCACGTCGCGCAGCACCAGAACCACACCCGTGACCTTTCCGGCGCGATCGCGGATCGGGGCGGCCGAATGCACGACCGGAATCTCGGCGCCGTCGTTGCGCTGCAGGAGCATGTTCGCGCCGCCTTCGATCGTCCGCTCTTCCTTGAGGACCATCTCGATCACGTTCGGCGCCGGTCGGCGCGTGGTCTCGTCGACGACCCGGAACAGCGCCTGGATCGGCAGCCCCGAGGCCCGTTCCGAACGCCACCCGGTGAGCGCCTCGGCCACGGGATTCAGGTACTCCACCCAGCCATCGAGATCGGTCGTCACGACGCCGTCCGCGATGGAGGCCAGCGTGACCTGCGCGCGCTCCTTTTCGGCGAACAGCTCCGACGCGGCCATGTGCTTCTCGGTGATGTCGGTCAGCGCGCCGGCCATCCGCACCGCCCGGCCAGAGGCATCCCTCACCGACTGTCCACGCACCCGGAACCAGCGGAACTCCCCGGATCGGCTCTGCATGCGCACTTCGACATCGAACGGCGCCTTGTGGTCGAGGTGGCGCTGGAGCGCCTCCCAGAACATGTTGCGATCCTCGGGCGTCATGAGCCCCAGCAGCGCGTCGGACGTACCGTCCATCTCGTTCTCGGCGAACCCGAGGAGCTGCTTGAAGCGCGGAGAGAAGTACCACTCGCCGACCGTGATGTTCCAGTCCCAGAGACCGTCGTTGCTGCCGCGCACCGCGAGTTCGAAGCGCTCCTCCGAAAGCTCGAGCGCGCGCTCGAACCGCTCACTGTGACGCAGCATCCGGCGTGACAGGAAGATGCCGATCGGCACCAGGATCGCTGCGGCGACGAAGTTGAGCAGCAGCAGGACCGTCTGCGCGCGTCGCGCGGCCTGGCCGATCATCTGGGTGAAGCGATCCTCGAGCGGGGTGAGCTTGGCATCGATCTCCAGAATCCGGGTCACGAGCGGCTCGAGGCTCGCCCGCGAGGCGTCGCCGGACTGCATATGGGCATGCAGCCTGCCCGCTGCCTCGATGAGTTCCTCGATGTAGCCGTCGCCTTCGGTCCACGTGGCAATCACGTCCGTGATGGGCGGGACGTGCTGGAAGCGCCGGAACAGGCTGATCACGGGTTCGATGTCGTCAGGATGGGTGCGACCGTCCGTCAGGCCACGCCACGCGACGGCAGGATCGAAATGCGTCTTCTGCATCTCCTCCCGCGCCTTGCGGTCGCCCAGAGGGACCGCGATCAGAATGCGGAATTGCTCGTAGTGCTCGGGGTCACCGGTCTCGGCGTAGCGAATGAGATGAAACACACCCTGCTTCTGGGCCTTCGACCAGAGGCTCTCACCCTCGGAGTACGCACGCGTAGCGGCAAGAATGCTCATGCTCTCGCCGGCAAGCCAGACGAGAGTGATCACGATGACCAGGAAGGGCCAGATGATCAGGAGCAGCCGCCGACTGCCCGGCAGCAGGCCCAGAGCCTTTCGGATGGAACTCATGTGATGCTTGAGATCAGTCCATTAATGATTTGATTCGCAAGCCGCGATCATCGCAGAAGTCATGCGATCGCCATAGTGTTGCCGGACTGCCCGGCACGCTGCCGCGCCAGACGTATCCCGCCCCGCCTCCAGTACCTGCCCCCGGTGAACGAACAGGGGGACTGCCTCGCCGCAAGGTTTGCGCCGAGTGCCGCCGGGGCCGGAACCGATCGGCTCATGACGGCGTTGCATTCCGGTGAACGCTTGGGTTAGATTCCGCCCACGTTGTCACAAGCCATTGTTGCAACGCAAAAAAATGCTCGAGCGCCAGTCCGGGTTAAGCCATTCGACTGCAATTCGACTTGGAGGAGGTGTCAGTGTCCACCGCGTCCGTAGCCATTCCCGCTCCCCGCGAATCCTCGGGTGCCGACCGCAAGGCTGGCCACTACGTCAGATTCAACCTCTTTGCGCTCGGCGTCATCGTGATGGTGGCGATGTTCGGGGCGTTCCGGATGTATCAGCAGGTCTTTGCCTGGGAGTACGGCCTCGACGCCACGGCCCCCGAGTTCGAGACCTACTGGATGACCCTGGTCAAGATCGAGATTCCCGTGCTGTTCGGGCTCGGGTTCGTGTGCTGGGGCTATCTGTGGCTTACCCGGGACCGCAACATGGCGGCGCTGACGCCCAAGGTCGAACTGCAACGGTACTTCAGCTTCACTCTGTGGCTCGTAGCCTACACCTTCGCCATTTACTTCATCGGCAGTTTCTTCGCCGAAGGTGACGGGGTCTGGCACCAGACGGTCCTGCGCGACACGCCGTTCACGCCCAGCCACAACGTGCTGTTCTACGCCTGCATCCCCACGTACATCTTCTTCAGCGTCGGCGGGTTCGTCTACGCGATCACCCGACTCCCCGCCTTCTCCCGCGGGATCTCCGTGGCGCACGTGCTGGCTGTGCTCGGTCCTGTCCTCATCCTTCCCAATCTGGGCTTCAACGAGTGGGGTCACGCCTACTGGCTCACGGAGGAAATCTTCTCCCACCCCCTGCATTGGGGCTTCGTGGTCCTCGGATGGAATGCCCTGGCGCTCCCGGGTGTGGCACTGCAGATCATTCAGCGGATGGTGCCCCTGTTCCACGAAGTGTTCGGTGACACGCCGGCGAAGCCGGCCGACTGATTCCTGTTTGTTCGTGTGCGGTTGAGTGCCCCGGTCGGCTCCGGGTCGCTTTACCGCCTGCGCGTAGACGCACCCGGGCGCCATGGTCCGGGGGTGTGCCCGACGGCCGAAGGTCGCCGGGCCAACGGTCACGGGGAAACCCCGGACTGCCCGAAACAGTTCCGGCCCTTGGGTCGCACAGCGACTCCGGGAGCCGGTCGATCGAGGGGGAGGAGGAAGCGATGAGTCCCAATTCGCGGGAAATCCTGGCGGTATCCGAACTGCCGCCCGAGGGCGCGAAACTGTCCCGCATCTGGGACTGGTGCGTGGTCGCCGCGGTGGCGCTGCTGTTCATGGGCGCCATCCATCTGCACGTGATGCTCACCGTGGGCGACTGGGACATGTTCATCGACTGGAAGGACCGGCAGTTCTGGGTCCTGGTCACGCCCGTCTCCATGCTGATGATTCCGGCCGCGCTCCAGGCAGTCTTCTGGCACTACTTCCGCCTGCCGATCGGCATGACCCTCGGCGCGGTGCTGCTGCTGATCGCCACGTGGATCACCCGCTACGTCGGCTGGCACCTGTGGGGCTACTTCCCGTTCACCATGGGCGTGCCCGCCACGATGATCGCCGGCGCGCTGGCCTGCGACGCAATCCTGCTCATCGTCCGCAGTTCCCTTCTCACGAGCACTTTCGGCGGCTTCCTCTTCGCACTGCTGTTCTTCCCCAGCAACTGGGCCTCGCTCGCCCCCTACTTCGTGCCGATCGAGCACCAGGGCATGGTGGCCAGCGTCGCCGACATGATCGGCTACGTCTTTCCGCGCTCCGGCACGCCCGAGTACATCCGCATGATCGAACGCGGCACGCTGCGAACCTATGAAGGGACGACCGTGTGGATCTCCTCGTTCTTCGCCGGCGTCATCTGCATCTTCATGCACATGCTCTGGTGGCGGATCGGGCTCGCCTTCTCCACGCAGCGCTTCGTCGACTCGTCGAAGCGGTTCAAGAAGTTCGTCGGGCTGGCCTGACGGCCGCCTTCGCCCTGATCACGCAGTCGACCCAACGCCCCGGGGAGAACCACGATGGCCGCCATCGTCCGTGCCTGGAAACTCGTCCTGTCCTTCATCGTTCTCGGCGCGCTCTTCGCCGAAGCCCTGCCGGTGTTCGCCCACGGCGAACGTGCGCAGGAGCCCTACCTTCGCACCCGCACGGCCCACTGGTACGACGTGAGCTGGTCCACGGACAAGCTGAGCGTGAACCAGGAGATCGTCGTCACCGGCAAGTTCCGCCTCTACAGCGACTGGCCCGACGCCGTGCAGCTCCCCGAGACGGTGTTCGTCAGCAATGCGACGCCAGGCCCCGTCTTCGCGCGAGTGGACTCCTATCTCAACGGCGTGCCGGCGCGCCAGTCCTTCCGCGATCTCGAGGTCGGGCGCGACTACGAGTACAAGATGGTGTTGCGCGCCCGCATCCCGGGGCGCTACCACGTGCATCCGATGATCGCGATCAAGGGCTCCGGACCCCTCGTCGGGCCCGGTCGCTGGATCAACGTCGGCGGTACGGCGGATGACTTCAATTTCTCGCTCACCGCCATCTCCGGCGAGAAGATCGACGATCTCGAAACCTGGGGCGTGAGTGCCGCCCTCACCTGGCATTCCATCTGGCTCGTCATCGCCGCCGCGTGGATTCTCTGGTGGGTGCGCAGACCGCTGCTGATTCCGCGCTACCTGGCCCTCAAGAAGGAACGGGAGGATCTCCTTACGACCGACACCGATCTCAAGCTCGGCATCGTCGTGCTCGTGGTAGCCGTGGGCCTCGCCTTCTACGGCTACAACTGGGCCCAGTCCAAGTATCCGAGAACGGTACCGCTGCAGGCCGGCACGATGTACACGCCACCGCTGCCCGCGCAATCCCCGGTCGTGAAGATCCGCTTCCAGGAAGCGAAGTACGACGTGCCCGGGCGTTCCATGCGCATGGTCATGGACGTCACGAACATCTCGGACAAGCCGCTGCGGCTCGGCGAGTTCGCCACGGCCAGCATCCGCTTCGTGAATCATCAGCTGCCCGCGGCGAAGGCAAATGTTGCAGCCGACTATCCGGCGGAACTCGTGGCGCGCAACGGCCTCGGCATCAGCGACGACTCCGAGATCAAGCCAGGCGAGACCAAGCAGATCGCCATCGACGCCACGGATGCCGCCTGGGAGATCGAACGGCTCACGAGCTTCCTCACGGACGTGGACAGCAAAGTGGGCGGTCTGCTGTTCTTCTTCGACTCGGAGGGTCGCCGCCATATCGCGGAGGTGGGCGGCCCGATCCTGCCGGTGTTCAAGAAGTCGTGACAGCGCGGTTCGCGAAGGGCCGCCTCGCGCGGGAGGCGACGGCCGCGCTGGCCCTCGTGTGTCTCGGCCTGTCGTCGGGCGCGAGAGCCCACGGCGGCCTCAGCATGGACGAGGACAGCTGCAAGCTGCGCGTCGGGAAGTTCCTGATGCACTTCGTGGGCTACCAGCCCGACAGCAGCAGCGGGCCGCGCGAGTTCTGCGAAGACATCCCCGAGACCGGGCGCACGGTGGTCGTCCTGGACTACGTCAATGACGAATTGCGCGATCTCCCGACCGAGGTGCGGGTGATCCGCGACACGGGCGACGAATCGAAGCTGGACGAGATCACTGTGCTGCACATGCCGCCGAAGGTCTACCGGACCGGCTCGCTGAGCTTCGAGCACGATTTCTCTCAGGCGGGTCGCTTCATCGGGCTCGTGACCGTCGGGACCGATCAGAAGCTCGTCTCGCGCTTTCCGTTTTCGGTGGGGCGCACCGGGGCCTGGTGGCACACGGTCGTTCCGATCGCGGTCGCGGCCGTCGCGGGCTTCGCCTTGTACCGATTCGCGGTGCGCCGTCGCAGCGGTACGCCTCGGGCGCGAGACGCCTGACATCACCTCGCCCCGCACCATGCCCGCTCCTCGCGCGCTCATCGACACCGACCGACGCGCCAGTGTCCTTCGCCGCTTTCGCGCTGTCATCGCCACCACACTAGGCGCCTCGGCGATCGCGTTTGCCGCGCCGCAGGCTGCCTGGGCGCACGCCAAGCTCGTGAAGTCGGAGCCCGCCCGCCGCGCCTCGCTGACACGCCCGCCGGCCCGCGTGCGCCTCTGGTTCAACGAACGGCTGGAGCCCGCGTTCTCCCGTGCCACCCTTGCGGAGGCCGGCGGCAAGACCGTGGAAACCGGCCCCGCGACCGTAGCCGCCGACGACCCGAAGCGACTCGACTTCACCGTGCCCGTGCTCGCACCCGGGGAGTACGTCGTGTCCTACGAAGTGCTGTCCGTCGACGGGCATACCGTCCGGTCGAACTTCACCTTCCAGATCCGGCCCGGCGCCACTGCGCCATGATTCGCGCCGTGTGCCGTTCGGGCTCGCACAAGGGCTGTCGGCACTGCAGCCCGCGCCCGGGATGACGGACCCGGCAGGCTGCGTCCTGCGCCTGCTGCACCTCGCCTCACTGTTCCTGCTGCTGGGTATCGTCACGGTGCGAGTTCTGGCTCATCGCCATGACGCATCGCGCGGCGACTCCGCAGCGCTCGCGGCGTTGCTTGCCATGGGGTTGCTCAGCGGCGTCGGCCTGCTCGCCGTCCAGTTCGCCTCACTCCCCGGGAGCGGAGCGGCCGCGACGGCGGATACGGCGCGAGCCCTCCTGCTGGACAGCCGATTCGGCGCGGTATGGCTTCTTCGAATGACGCTCCTGGCTGCGGCGATGTTCGCGCTTTGGCTGTCACGCACGCGGATTCCATGCGCCTTGCTGGTGGCCGCATCCCTTTTCGCACTGCCGTGGTCGGGACACTCGGCAGCCCTCGGAGACGAACCGTGGATGCCGTTCGTGCATGGAGTGCACATCGTCGCCGCGGCGGTCTGGCTGGGGAGCCTCTGGCCGCTGTGGCGTGCGTTTCACGCGGGCTCAGGCGCCCGTCCCGGTCTCGCCCTCGCGCGCTTCTCGCGGCTGGCCCCGTGGCTGGTGCTGGTTGCTGTCGGCACTGGCATCTGGCTCGGCATCGCGCACACCGGTCGCTGGCCGGCGCTCGTCGGCACACCCTATGGATTCACGCTTCTCGCCAAGCTGGCTGCTCTTGGACTCGCGATGTTCGCGGCTGCACAGCTTCGGTGGCGCTGGCTTCCTGTGCTCGACAGCGGCTCGTCGCGAGCCACGCCGGCGGTCCGTGTATGGCTGGGCTTCGAGATCGCGTCGGCCGCCGCGCTGCTGGGCGCCGCGACGATTCTGGGTCAGACGATTCCGGCCCAGCACGACGCCATCACATGGCACCTGCCGTTCCGCCTCTCGGCCGATGCCACCTGGGAGACGGAGAGCGTTCCGGCGCGGGCAATCGGCGGTGCAGCCCTGGCGGTGCTGGCGCTTGCCGCGGGTCTGCGCGAGCTGGCGACACGTCGGCGCCCATCGCACCTCGGCAGCGCGGCGACGGCGTTCTTCGCGGGGCTCGTGGTCTCCGGCCATGCCCTGGCTGTTCCCGCGTATCCCGACACCTATCGCACGCCGAGTGTGCCGTACGAGACGATCTCCGTGGCCCGGGGCCAGCGGCTCTTCGGCGAGCACTGTGTCCGGTGCCACGGTCCGAGCGCCCACGGCGACGGACCGGACGCCCGAGGACTCGCGATAGCACCCGCGGATCTCACCGAACCGCACACCGCGCTGCACACCGCGGGAGACATCTTCTGGTGGCTGACCCACGGCAAGCCGCCGGGTGTGATGCCGGGCTTCGCCGATCGCCTCGGCGAGGACGACCGCTGGGACCTCATCAATTTCGTGCGCACGCTGTCTGCCGGGTACCAGGCGAGGATTCTCTCGGAGCGCATCGTGCCGCGCCGCCCGTGGCTGCCGGCGGTGGAGTTCTCGTACGGGACGCAGGACGGCAAGGCCGGCACCCTCTCGGACGCGCGCGGCCGGCACGCCATGCTGCTCGTGCTGCACTCGTCGCCGGCTTCCGATGCGAGGCTCGCCGCACTGGCCGCCCTGCGCGAAACGCTTCGTGGGGCGGGCATGGAGATCCTGGCCATCCCCGTCGACGGCATCGTCTCCGAGACCGGTCTGCCAACCGTCGTCGAGGGCGCAGAGGACATCGTGAAGACCTATGCCCTGCTGCGCCGGTCGCTCACCGATCTCGACGCGCGGGACGTCGCGCCGATCCCGGCGCACATGGAACTGCTCGTGGACCGGTTCGGGTACGTGCGCGCACGCTGGCTGCCCGCGGTGAATGACGCATGGCAGGAACCCGAAGCGCTGCTGCGGGAAGCCCGCGCGCTGGCCGCGGAACCTCAGGTGCGCGAGCCGCCCGATGACCATGTCCACTGAGCCTGGCGGACTGCGACAGTTCATTGGGGCCTGCGTGGCGGCCGCGCTCACCGTCCTGGTGACTGCCTGCTCTCCGCCGGCACCAACGCTCGGTCAGGCCGATTACGCGGCGCTGCGTCTCACCACGCTATGCGAAGCGGGTTCCCGCAGCGGGCCGGCGGGCGCCAGCGACGATCAGCGCAGCGGCCGGAAGATCGCTTACTCGGTGCGCACACCCGCCAACTACGACGCCACACTCGGCCACCCGCTGCTGATGGTCTACGCGCCTGCGGGCTTCGACCCCAAGGCAACGGAGCGACATGCGGACATCACCGCGACAGCCACCGCGGCCGGATTCATCGTGGCGTTCACGGAACACCGTCCGCTCGGCTTGCGTGCATTCGCTGCCATCGCGGAGATCGCCACCGAAGTCAGTGGCCGATGGTGCGTGGACCCGACCCGCGTCGTGTATGCCGGCCATTCGGATGGCGCCACGACTGCGATGGCCGTCACGTTTCTCGGCAAGGCAAATCCGCCTGCCGCCGCGGTGATCGCCAGCGCCGCCGGCATCCGCCATCAGGATCTGCAGGCCTATCCCTGTCCGCGCCCGACACCGATTCTCGTGGCGCACAGTCGCGACGACACGCACTTCCCCCCTGGGGAATTCGGTGCCGGCGCCGCGAGATGGTGGGCGGCATGCAACCGATGCGGCGAGCAGTCGGACCTCGACCGGGCCACAGGCTGTCGGGTCTATCGGGACTGCCAGGTGCCGACGCAGTTCTGCGAAGCGTCGGGTCCGCACGCCCGCTGGCCGGATCTGCGCGAGACCTGGCTTCGCTTCGCGATCGACGCCTCGAGAGCGGCGCACTGAAGCGTTCACGCACCAGGGACGAGCGCACCCGAAGCCTTCGGCACGCTCGCAGTGCATGCCATTCCGATCCTGGTGCGTGGTAAACATGACAGTTCAATCGGTTGTGCCAAGCGCCGCTCCCCTGGTACGTACAC
>CAZEDA010000120.1:0-9396 GCA_964510915.1 uncultured Rhodocyclaceae bacterium
AGCGGCAGTGGTCTGCGAGGCTACGGACGCATGGTCATCGTGAAGCACAACGAGACCTACCTTTCCGTCTACGCACACAACAGCGCGCTGCTCGTGAAGGAAGGCGATGCGGTGAAGCGCGGACAGAAGATCGCCGAGATGGGCGACTCCGATGCCACGCGCGTGGGCCTGCATTTCGAAGTCCGGCGCTTCGGTCGCCCGATCGATCCCGTGGGGCGTCTGCCCGCGCTCTGATCCGATGTCAGGCGCTGCTGCCCTGGCGGTCCACCTTGAGGGATTCCACGGCGCTTCTGAGCGCGGCCATGTCCGCAGCCGCGGGGGCCGACTCGTACCGCAGCCGCATGTACAACTCCCCGATCCGCTGCAGCTCCGCGGCATGCGCTGGCAGGGCGGCGCAGAGGCGGGTCACGTAGTCACGCGGGCCTTCCGTGTCGAGGCGTGCCAGATTGTGGCGGGCGAGCTTCCGGGATAGCGCGTTCCACAGGACCGTCACCGGCTCCCGGGGACGGATCCGGTTCTGCCGAAGCGTGAAGATCGTGAGCAGTGCCACGACGATGGCCGTGCCCGCCACCAGCAGGGCCGCCACGCCCTTCCAGGTGAGGGCATGTCCGGTCAGGCGGGACATCACGATCAGCTGTCGGTCATGGTTGTATCCCAGCACCCACTGGTTCCAGCCGTTGGTCATCGTGTCCAGCGCGAAGCGAGTGCGCATCAGCCACGCGCTGTCGCTGCGGGCGAGCAGCGGCAGCGGATCGCCCGCGGGAACCGCGGCAGCGACGCCCGACTCGATGCGTTGCGGAGAGACCGCCGCGGTAGGGTCCACGCGGACCCAGCCTTCCTCGGGCAGCCAGACCTCCGCCCACGCGTGCGCATCCGACTGGCGCACGATCATGTAGCCCCCGACGGGATTCAGCACGCCGCCCTGGTAGCCCGTAACGACGCGCGCGGGCACGCCGGCTGCGCGCATGAGGAACGTGAAGCTCGACGCGAAGTGCTCGCAGAAGCCACGCCGTGTCTCGAACAGGAACTCGTCGACGGTGTGCGTTCCCAGCTCCGGAGGGGCGAGCGTGTAGAAGAACGGCTGTTCTCGGAACATCGCGAGAACGCGCTCCACCAGCGCGCGCGGTGAGCCCGCTTCTCCGCGCAGCCGTTCGGCGAGCGCGCGGGTCCTCGGATTGAATCCGTCGGGCAGCTGCAGGGCACGCTGGAGGATCGCCGGCGCCTCTGCGGCGCCGACACGATAGGTGAGGTAGGAACTCATTTCGTAGCGCAGGCGTGTGCGCACGGGGCGCATCGACAGCAGCTCGAAATCCGACGTCATCAGACCGTCCTCGGGACGGACGGCCGGGATATCGAGGCCGAACATCCAGCGCATGTAGTGTGGCTCCAGCGTCACGACATACTCGAGCGGTGCGCCCGCGACCTGGACGTCGCGGCGGAAACCCACGCTGCCTTCTCCCACGGTCCAGGTCCGTCCGTCGAAGTCCCACATGAGCGGGCCGCGCCAGTAGAGCTTCGGAGTTTCCGGCGCCTTCCCGCGGAACTGCACCCGGAAGGCGACCTCGTCGGAGAGGCTGAGATTGGACAGGCTGCCGGGTGCCATGCGATCGGACAGCCCTGTGATGCCGCTCGCAGAGGAATGGGGGAGAGCCCATAGCGGGCCCTGGATCCGCGGAAACAGGAAGAACAGGACGAGCATCACCGGCGTGGCCTGCGCCAGCAGCACGGCCGAGTGCCGCAGCAGGGCGAACGCCGTGCGAGGGCCCGCCTGCCGCTGCATGCCGATCAGATAGGCCGTGATGAGCCAGACGCACCCGAGAAGGTACAGCCCCATCGGGATCGTCTGCGAGTAGAGAAAGTTCGTGACGACCGCGAAGTAGGCGAGAAACACGACGGCGACCGCATCGCGACCGCTGCGCAGTTCCATCAGCTTGAGGCACAGCATGAGGATGAGGAGTGCGACGGCGGCATCGCGCCCGAACAGCATGCCGTAGGACAGCCATGTGCCGGCTGCCGCGGCAACGGCGAGCAGCGCGAGAATCCACTGGCCCGGCAACCCGTAACCGCGCCATGCGAAGCCCGCTCGCAGTGCCATGGTGAGCGCGGCGAGCAGAGTGATCCAGAGCGGGACATGCAGCGCGTGCGGTGCGAGTACCAGACCCAGGCAGCCGACCAGCGCGAGCACCCTCGAGGTGGTGAGGGCCTCGGCTTCCAGCAGGCTCTTCGGCGCTCGCCGCTTCGACTTGATCACGGCGCGTGCACGCCGTACAGGGCCAGCGTACGAAGGCACAGATCGCGATGCGCCCGGCCGGTGTCGGGGGCGATCGTCTGATGCGGCAAGCGCACGCCGTAACGCAGATTCTGGAGTGATGCCGAGACCACCCACGCCGACAGACGCGCGAGCCGCTGTTCGACGTCGAAGTCCCGCGGGCAGGCGCTCCAGTCGAGCCAGAGGTCGGCCGTGCCCTGTCCGCCGGAGAACTCCTTCACCACGGGCACTTCCCGACGTGCGATGGCCTTCCAGGCCATCCGGTGCAGAGAATCCCCGGGCCGGTAGTCCCGCAGACCGGCGAAGTCGTCCTCACCGGCCGCGGAGCTCAGGCCGGCGCCAGATGTCGCAGCGGCCGGGGGCAATGGCGGGTTGCCGGGCTCGGGTCGCGGATACACGAGCGTGCGCTGATCGAAGCGAACGTAGCTCCAGGCGCGAAACAGGCCGATCGGATAGCTCGTTGCCACTTCTACTCGACCCGGCTCCAGCCAGCCGCGCTTCGGTGCGATCAGTTCTACGAAGCATTCCCCGTCGTCGCGCGCGGGCACGTTCGTGAAGTTGGCGTGCTCGTTGCCCCGGCGCATGCCAATGGCGAAGCGCGGTGACTCGGTCGGATTGTGGAGCGTGAAGCGGAAGCGCGCGTGTTCGCCGGCGAACACCGGCTCCGAGCGTCCCGGTCGCACGGACACGCCTGCGAGATTGCGCCAGGCGTGCAGCATGCCCACCACGCCGAGCCCGCCCAGCAGGAACGTGAGCACGAAGCCCAGACCCAGGTTGTAGTTGATGGAGCCCAGAAGCATCAGCGCCAGCGTGAGGCAGTACAGGGCCCCCATGCGCGAGGGCATGATGAAGATGCGGTTCTGCGTGAGCGCGATCGGGTCGCTCGAGACCGCAGGCTCGCTTCGCGGCGGTCGCCCGAGGGTGAGGGAGCCGATTTTCATTGCGGGTGGCGCCTCCCGGTCACGGAATGGCGACGGCCGCGATCACTCGTCTGGCGGCTTCCTCGCCGTCGCCGGTGCCGTCACCCGCTGCAGGCACCAGGCGGTGGCCAGCTACCGCGCCGAACACCGTTTGCACGTCTTCGGGCAGCACGGCGCTGCGTCCGTCCAGGAAGGCCCAGGCCCGCGCCGCGTTGAGCAGCGCAAGACCGGCGCGTGGACTCATGCCCGAAGCGAACTGCGTGGCGCGACGGGTGTGGGCGAGGATGGCCTGCACGTAGTCGAGCAGTGCCGGGGCCACGTGGATGGCGCGGACCGCCTGTTGCAGGGCGACCAGGGTCTTGGCGTTCAGCACGGGTTGCAGAGCGGCGATCATGGCGCGGCGTTCTTCGCCGGCAAGCAGGGCGCGCTCCGCGGCAGCATCCGGATATCCCAGGCGGATGCGCATGAGAAAGCGGTCGAGCTGGGACTCCGGCAGAGGGAAAGTGCCGACCTGATGCGCCGGGTTCTGGGTCGCGATCACGAAGAAGGGCTCGGGCAGACGCCGGGTGTTGCCTTCCACGGTCACCTGCTGTTCCTCCATCGCCTCCAGGAGCGCACTCTGGGCCTTGGGTGTCGCACGGTTGATCTCGTCCGCGAGGACAACCTGTGTGAACACCGGACCCGGGTGGAATTCGAAGCCGCCCGTATCCCGATTGAATACCGAGGAACCGAGGATGTCTGCGGGCAGGAGATCCGCCGTGAACTGGACGCGCTGGAATTCCAGACCCAGCACGCGGGCCAGGGCATGGGCGAGTGTGGTCTTTCCGACCCCGGGCAGGTCCTCGATCAGCAGATGGCCTCGGGCGAGGATGCAGGCGACGGTGAGCCGCAACTGCGTCTCCTTGCCGAGAACGATGGCGCCGATGGCGGCGAGGACGGGCTGGATGTCACGATTCATGGGTATGGGGGGCTCCGTGGAGTCGGCGGCGGGGCGGCTTGCGCATCCCTCTCGCGGCTCCGGGATCTGCTTGTGGGTGCAGGATCAACAACTTGTTCGATTCCAATGGGCCGACCACTTCGGGGCAAAGGGTCGGGACCTCTGTATCTTCGAGCAATTCGTCCCGATCTTGAGTTTCGGAGACCGATCAGCCGTCGCGCGTGAGATCGAGCACGACGCGCCGCATGGTGGGCTCTTCCGGATCCGGGCCGACAGTGAAACCCATCGCGTTCATGAGACCCAGCATGCGGTTGTTGTGCGGGAGCACCTGGCCCACCATCGTGCGCAGTCCGCGGGCCCGGGCCGCCTCCGTCAGCCGCGCCAGCAGGCGGCGACCGATGCCCTGGCCCTGCCACGCGTCCGCGAGGGCGATCGCGAACTCGCAGGTGATGCCGTCGGCATCGATCACGTAGCGCGCCACACCGATCTGCTCCGGCGCGTTGCTTTCGTCGACCACGGCGACCAGCGCGAGTTCGCGGTCATAGTCGATCTGGGTGAACCGCACGAGCAGCGAGTCCGACAGTTCGTGCAGCGCGTTGGCGAACCGGAAGTAGCGCGACTCGTCGGACAGGGCGCGGACGAAAGCCTGCTCCATGGCCGCGTCCTCCGGGCGGATGGCCCGGACGGTGACCTGCCGGCCATCGGCCAGTGTCCATCCGGTAGTGAGCTCGGTGGGGTAGGGCATGATGGCCATGTGCCCGTATCGTCCGGTGTCCGATGGCGTCGGCGCCCGGCTCAGCACGGCACGTGCATCCACGGCGATGGCGCCGGCCTCGTCGACGATGAGCGGATTGATCTCCAGCACTTCCAGTTCGGGAATCGCGCAGGCGAGTTCCGACAGGCGCAGCAGGACGTCCTCCAGAGCCGCCGCATCTGCCGCAGGCCATCCGCGCCAGGCGGCCAGAGTGACGCCGACCCGGGTGCGTGAGATCAGGGCGCGCGCCAGTTCGGCATTGAGGGGCGGAAGTGCCACGGCGTGGTCGCGGAAAACCTCGACGGCCCGGCCGCCGGCGCCGAAGGAAATCACCGGGCCGAACACCGGATCGCGCAGCACGCCGAGGATGAGTTCGCGGCCGTGCGCCTTGACGACCATGGGTTCCACTGTCGCCCCTTCGGCGGCGAGGTCGGGACGCGCCGCGCGCAGATCCCGCTCGATGGCGAGCATCGCCTCCCGCACCTCGGTGGCATTGCGCAGGTCCAGGCGCACGCCGCCCACGTCGGACTTGTGTTCCAGTCCCCGTGCATTGGCCTTCAGCACCACGGGAAATCCGAACTGCTGGGCCAGAACGATGGCCTCCGAGGGCGTCCGCGCGACGGCCGACGGCGACACCGGAATGCGGAATGCGCCGAGCAGCGCTTTCGTCTCCATGAGCGACAGGCTGTCACGCCCGGCGGCAAGCGCCTCGGTGACAACCAGACGTGCGCCGTCCACGTCCGGCTCGCGTTCCTCGTGGGATCGCGGCCCCGGCACCTGCATGAGCAGTCGCTGGTTCTCGTAGAAGCGGGCGATGTCGGCGAAGGCCTCGACCGCCGGTTCGGGTGCCCGGAACGTCGGAATGCGGGCGGCCTGCAGACGCGGCAGCGCAGCGCGGATGCTGGTGTCGCCCAGCAGGCAGGCGATGAGCGGTTTCGTGGTGCGGCCGGCCGCCGCGAGGATGAGGTCCGCGACCGCGGACGGATCGGTCATGACCTGAGGGGTCACGATCGCGATCACGCCGTCCACCCCGGGGTCGGCGAGGCAGGCGTCCAGCGCCTGCGCGAAGGCGGCGGGGCGCGCATCCTCCATCAGGTCGACGGGATTGTCGCGCGACCAGCGGCCGCGAAGGTCCCGCTCCAGGCGCTCCACCGTGGCCGAACTCAGCGTCGCCAGCGTCAGCCCGACGCGGCCGGCGCGATCCGCTGCCATGACCCCGGGGCCGCCGCCATTGGTGACGATGGCGAGGTTGCGCGCCACGGGCCGGTAGCGCGACGCCAGGTACTTGGTCGCGGCATAGAGCTGCAGGAAATCATCGACGCGAACGGCACCGCAGCGCCGCAGTGCGGCGTCGAACGCTTCGTCCGGACCGGTGATCGCGCCGGTGTGCGTCGACGCCGCGCGGCTGCCGGCTGACTCCCGCCCGGACTTCAGCACGATCACCGGCTTGATCCGCGCGGCCGCTCGCAATGCGCTCACGAACCGGCGCGCCGAGCGGATGCCCTCGATGTACATCACCACGCTTTCCGTCGCGGGATCGTGGGTCACGAAGTCCAGCACGTCGGCAAAATCCAGGTCGGTCTGATTGCCGAGCGAAACCACGCACGAGAAGCCTAGACCTTCGGCCGCGCCGCGGTCGAGCATGGCGCTGGTGAGTCCGCCGGACTGCGCCAGCAGCGCGGTGGTGCCCGCCTTCACGTCGGTGGCAGTGAAGGAACCGTTGAAGCGGTGGCGCGGACGGATCACGCCGAGGGTGTTCGGACCGAGGATGCGCAGCCCCGCCTGTCGGGCTGTGGCGAGGGCGGCCTCGCAGAGAGCAGCCGTGTCGTTGTCCGGATTCCCGGCTGCCGTGCCGAGGAGAACGACCGCCTTGCAGCGGGCCTCGACCGCGTCGCGGAGGACGGCAGGCAGCGTGGCGGCGGGAGAGGCGACGAGCGCCACGTCGGGACGCTTCGGAAGGGCGAGCAGAGACGGGAAGCAGGGGATGCCGGCCACTTCGGCATGCCGGGGGTTCACGGGATAGAGCGCGCCTGCGAAGCCGCCGGCCTGCATCCGGCGCAGCACCGCGCTTCCGACCGTATCCGGCGTGTCGGAAGCCCCGACCACCGCCACCACGGCGGGCTCGAACAGGCTCTGCAAGGGGTGGGTCACGGCGTCGGTGGTGCGGGACGGGGCCCGGGAATCCTCGAATTCGGCATGCGGCAACCGTAGCACGTTTCGATACGCCCACCGGTTGCGCCATGTCATCCGGGTATCGGCCCGTGGCGCGGGCGTGAATCGCCCGCGAACGCCAGGGCGGGCGTCGTGCCACGGGGATCAGCGACGGCTCGCGCCGGCAGCGCTACCATCGGACTTTCCCCCATGCTCTGGGATATCCGCATGACGATCGCCTTCCTCCGCCACGACGAGTGCCAGCGGCACGACATGGGCGCCCACCATCCCGAATGCCCGGCGCGGCTGGGAGCCGTCGAGGACCAGCTGATCGCCTCCGGACTCATGGGTCTCCTCGAGGTCCACGAGGCGCCCTTCGCAACGCGGGAACAGC
Source organism: uncultured Rhodocyclaceae bacterium (assembly GCA_964510915.1). Classification (GTDB taxonomy): domain Bacteria; phylum Pseudomonadota; class Gammaproteobacteria; order Burkholderiales. The sequence goes on from CAZEDA010000120.1 coordinate 7,426, forward strand.
TCCTGCGAGTCCACTCCGAAGATCACGTGGATACGGTGATCACTTCGTCGCCGCGGGCCGGCATCGTGCATCTCGATCCGGACACCGCGATGAATCCTTTCACCCTTCAGGCCGCGTTGCGCGCCGCGGGCGCAGCGGTGCTCGCCACCGATCTGGTCCTGACGGGCAAGGTGCGCGGAGCGTTCTGCAATGTGCGCCCGCCCGGACATCATGCGGAGCGGGCGCGGGCGATGGGCTTCTGCTTCTTCAACAACGTGGCCGTGGCGGCGGCCCACGCGCTGGAGGCCCACGGCTGCCGTCGGGTAGCCGTCGTGGATTTCGATGTTCACCACGGCAACGGCACCGAGGACATCTTCCGCGACGATGAGCGTGTGCTCATGGTGTCGACCTTCCAGCACCCGTTCTACCCGTACAGCGGCGTGGAGGGGCGCTCTGCCCGGATGGTCAACGTGCCACTGCCGGCCTACAGCACCGGACGGCAGTTCCGCGAGGCGGTCGAGACTGCCTGGATGCCCGCGCTCGCCGCATTCCGTCCCGAAGTGGTGTTCGTCTCGGCCGGCTTCGACGCCCACCGGGATGACGACATGGCGTCCCTGGCACTGGTCGAGGCCGACTATGCGTGGGTGACGGAGCGACTTCTCGACGCGACCCGTGACAGCGCGGCGGGCCGGATGGTGTCCCTGCTGGAAGGCGGCTACGACCTCGGTTCCCTGGGACGTAGCGCGACGGCTCACCTGCGGGCGATGATCGGTGTCTAGCAACGGTCCGCACGACCCGCGCGACCCCGTCGGTTGCGCGGACTTCCCCCGGGAACGGTTTTTCCTGATCCTGTATGGGTTCGACTGGAGTTTCCGGCCGGACTGCCGTTATCGAACCCGTCGCCCTATCGACCGGAACCTCCCATGGCCAGCCCGTCCTCCCGTGCCTTCTCCCAAGTCTTCGAAGCCTATGGACCGCCTGCCGTGGCAGCGGCCTTTCCGATTCTCGCCATCGGGCTCGGGGTCTGGGGCGGGGCCAGCCTTCCGTGGGCTGCCGCCGGCGGGGTACTGGCTGCGATCGTGGGCGCCGGGGTGGCGGGAACCTGGGTGGCCGGGCGTCACGTCCGGGTCCTCGGCAGGCTCGAGCACATCCTGAAGCGCGCCTCGGAGGAGGGCGATGTCTCGCCCCTTCTGGCCGCGACGGATGGGGACGCGGGCGCCAGCCTCGCCCGGTTTGGCGGTCGCGTGGAAGCCCTGGTGGGCAGGGCCCGCAACGGCGGCATCGATGTCGCCACGTCGGCTGCCCGGCTCCTGCGCGAAACCCAGGAAGCGGCGCGCGAAGCGGCGTCGCAGCAGGAAGTGGCTGAACGCGTGTTCCAGCAGAGCGAGGCGGTGACGCTCGCGGTGGAGTCCATGTCCCAGCAGGCCGGCGCCGTCGCGCAGAGCACCACCGTCAACCTCGATACCGCGCGTGCGTCGGCGGCGCAGCTTCGGGATGTCGCGGCGCGGATGATCGCCGTGCGCTCCAGCCTCGCCGCCTTTCGCGAGAACGTCGCCAAGCTCTCGGAGCATTCGCGTTCCATCCGCGACATCGGCGGGCTCATCAATGACATTTCCGACCAGACCAACCTGCTCGCCTTGAACGCCGCCATCGAGGCCGCCCGCGCCGGCGAGGTGGGGCGCGGGTTCGCCGTGGTGGCCGACGAAGTCCGCAAGCTGGCGGAGCGGGTGAAGGTGGCCACCGGCACCATCGCCACGGGCACCGGCGAGATGATCAGTCTGGTGGAAGCCACCGCGCGCGACACGGACCGCATTCACGACGACACGTCCCGCACCGTCGACGTCGTGCAGGATTCCAGCGAGAGCTTCGACGCGATGGTCGTGTCCTTCGAGACGATGTTCCGCGAACTCGACGCGATGCTCACGGCCCTCGACGGCGTGCGGCGGTCCAACGCGGACATCCACGGCAGCGTGAACGAGATCCACGATGCGA
>CAZEDA010000121.1:0-9390 GCA_964510915.1 uncultured Rhodocyclaceae bacterium
CCGGGCCGCCGTGTGCTCTACGCACACCAGGCTCCGGCCGACACAGTCAGCCGCCTGGAGGGCCCCGTCCCGAAGGGTTGCCACCTGAAACGAACGCAGGCGGCGTTGGTCGGCTTGGCGGGATGTCCAATCCCGCCTGCACCTCCCGTCTTGCCTGCGTTCGTTTCAGGTGGCAACGCGACCGCTCCACTTGATCAGTCCTTCCCTAGAGACAGGGCTGCGAGTTTGCCACAAGGCCGCGTGTTGCCGGTGGCAGACATCGGCACGGTTCGGGCACCGGACGGGGCTCCCGTCCTCGTCGCCGCGGCCTTTGCGAACGCTCCGCAAAGCGGCGTAAGCTTCCGTCATGCCTTCCTCGTTCGCGACCTGCCCGTTCTGCGGCCTGCTGTGTGACGACCTCGTCGTGACGGCGGGGCCCGCCGGGCTGGTTGCCGCCGGCGGCGCGTGCGAACGTGCCCGCTCCGAATTCTCTGCGCTCGGTGCGTCGACGCCCATGCCACGTGTGCGCGGTCGTGCCGTCGGGATGGACGAAGCCCTCGACGAGGCTGCAAGGCTTCTGCGCGCGGCACGTCGCCCGGCGATCGGCGGGCTCGACGTGGATGTGGGCGCGATGCGCGCCATCCTTCCCCTGGCGCAGAAACTCGGCGCGGTCGTCGACCACTCGGGCAGTTTCGCGAAGTACCGCAACCTCCACGTCGTGCAGGAGTCCGGGCTCATCACCACCACGTTTGCGGAAGTGCGCAACCGCGCAGATGTCGTGGTGCTCGTCGGCGACGGCTGGACGAAGCGCTTTCCGCGGTTCGTGGAGCGCATGCTCGCAACCGCACCTGGCTTCACAGGCAGCGACCGCCGGCGGCGCTTCGTTCTTCTCAACCCCGCAGACCGTTCCGCATTGCCTGCCGATGCGGAGTGTCTCGAACTCGCGGTGCCGATGGCCGAGATGCCGGTACTGGCGGGAACGCTCGCCGCGCTCGCGGCGGGTCGCCCGGTGTCGCTCGACCGGGCAGTCACGGCACTCGGCGGAAGCCCGTCGGACGGACTCGCCGAGCGCCTCGCCCGGTGCGTCGACTGGCTGCAGGAAGCGCGCTATGGCGTGCTGGTCTGGTCCGCTGCGGACCTCGAGTTTCCCCACGCTGAGCTCGCCGTGCAGGCGATGGCGCGAATGCTTCGCGTCCTGAACGAGAAGACACGCTTCGCCGGCCTGCCGCTCGCCGGCGTCGAAGGCGACCTCACCGCAAATGCCGTGCAGACCTGGCGTTCGGGCCTGCCGCTTCCCGCGAGCTATGCGAACGGCACCGTGGACTTCGATCCGCATCGCCATGCGCTGCCCGGCCGGCTCGCACGCGGTGAGTGCGATGTCCTGCTTTGGGTGTCCAGCCTGGGGACGAAGCCTGTCCCCGTGGTCGAGGGCGTGCCGACCATCGTGCTGGGTCGCGCCGACCGCACGTTCGACTCGGAACCCGATGTCTATATCCCGGTCGCCACGCCGGGCGTGGATGCGCCAGGACACCTGCTGCGCGGCGACAAGGTGATCACCCTCTTCCTGAAACCCGTCCGATCCGGCTCGCTGCAGACCGCGGCAGACGTGATCCACTCGCTCGCGACGCGACTGGAGCCCGCGACATGCTGACGCGCATCGCGGGCGGCCGCGTGGTGGACCCGGCCAACGGCGTGAACGACGTGGTGCGCGACTTGTACGTGCGCGACGGATTCATCGTCAGCGGCCCGCGCGACGGCGAGCGCATCGACCAGACGATCGACGCCGCCGGCATGATCGTCATGGCGGGCGCCATCGACCTCCACACGCACATCGGCGGCGGCAAGGTGAACATCGCGCGGGCACTGCTGCCCGAGTTCGATCGTCGCGACCCGATGCCGGCACACGGTGTGTGCGAGCCTTGCACGGGCGGCGCCGCGCCCTCGACCCTGGCCACGGGGTACCGCTACGCGGCCATGGGCTACACCGCGTGCTTCGAACCGGCGATGCTGCCCGTCAACGCGCGGCAGGCTCACATGGAGATGGGCGACACCCCGATCATCGACAAGGGCGCCTATGCGCTGCTGGGGAACGACGACTTCTTTCTGCAGCTGCTGGCATCCGGCGCGGAGCAGCGGGAGATCGACGACTACGTGGCGTGGACCCTGCACGCCACACAGGCCGTCGGCATCAAGGTGGTGAACGCCGGCGGCATCAGCGCCTTCAAGTTCAACGCCCGCAGCCTGAACGTCGACGACGAACATCCTCACTACCGCATCACGCCGCGCCAGGTCCTCGGCGCGCTGACGCGTGCCGTCGACGGGCTCGGCGTCCCGCATCCTCTGCACGTTCACGGCTCGAACCTCGGCGTACCCGGGAACGCGGAGAGCACGCTCGCCACCATCGATGCGGCCGAGGGGCGGCGCATCCATCTCACGCATCTGCAGTTCCACAGCTACGGCACGGAGGGCGACCGCAAGTTCTCCTCCGCCGCGCAGCGCATCGCGGAGAAGGTCAACGCGTCGCCGAACGTCAGTGTGGATGTGGGCCAGATCCTTTTCGGCCAGACGGTGACGTGCTCCGGCGACAGCATGATGCAGCATCGCAATGCGCGGCATGCGCGACCGGCAAAGTGGGTCGTGATGGACATCGAGTGCGATGCCGGTTGCGGTGTCGTGCCCTTCCGCTATCGGGACAGGGACTTCGTCAACGCGCTGCAGTGGGCCATCGGCCTCGAACTGTTCCTGCTGGTGCGCGACCCGTGGCGGGTGTTTCTCACGACGGACCATCCCAACGGCGGACCGTTCTGGAGCTACCCGCACCTCATCAAGCTGCTCATGGACCGCAGCTTCCGCAACGAGGTGCTGTCGCGCCTCCATCCCGACGCAGCGGCTGCCTCGACACTGGCGAGCCTCGACCGCGAGTACTCGCTGTACGAGATCGCGATCATGACGCGTGCGGCACCGGCCCGCATCCTGGGCCTCACCGATCGCGGCCACCTCGGGCCCGGCGCGGCCGCCGACATCGTCGTGTACGAACCCCACCCGGACCCCGAGGTGCAATTCGCCGCACCCCGCTATGTCTTCAAGGACGGGACCGTGGTGGCCGAACGCGGAGAAATCAAGGCCGTGACTGCCGGTTCGATCCACGTGGTGAAGCCCGAGTTCGACCGCGGCATCGAGCGCAAGCTCGACGACTGGTTCCGCCGGCATCACACCCAGTCGCTCGACAGCTTCAAGATCTCCGACGAGGAGGTATGCGTGTGCGGTCGCGCGCCGAAGCTCGTCAAGCACGCGTGCACCCACCGTGGCTGAGTCGCTTACCGTCTCCGGCGTGCCGGTCGAGAACACCTTCGCCGAGGCCTTCGGCATGCGCGCGACCCGCATCGTCATCACGGCGGATTCGTCACGCTGGGCGCGCGCGGCCGCGGTGGCAGCCACCGGCTTCGCGACTTCGGTGATCGCCTGCGGCTGCGAGGCCGGCATCGAGCAGGAACTGGACGCCTCGCAGACACCCGACGGACGGCCCGGCGTGTCGATCCTCATCTTCGGCATGTCGGCGAAGGATCTGCAGAAACAGGTGGAACGCCGTGTCGGACAGTGCATCCTCACCTGCCCGACCACCGCGGCGTATGGCGGCATCGCGCGGGACGCCGCCAAGGAGTGGCTGTCCATGGGCGGGGCACTGCGTTACTTCGGGGACGGCTACCAGATCTCGAAGCTGATCGGCGGCAAGCGCTACTGGCGGGTGCCGGTGATGGACGGCGAGTTCCTGTGCGAGGAACGAACGGCCACCATGAAGGCCATCGGCGGCGGCAATTTCCTGATCCTCGCGCGGGATCGCCCCAGCGCACTGGCGGCCGCCGAACGCGCGGTGGAAGCGATGGCCCCGCTCTGGAACGTGATCCTGCCGTTCCCCGGCGGTGTGGTGCGCTCGGGTTCGAAGGTGGGCTCGAAGTACCGCGCACTCATCGCCTCCACGAACGACGCCTATTGCCCCACGCTGGTCGGCCTCGTGAAGACTGCGCTTCCCGCTGGCGTCAACGCGGTGCTGGAGATCGTGATCGACGGACTCGACGCCCCGAGCATTGCACTCGCGATGCGCGAAGGCATCCGCGCCGCGTGCGAGGGCGGTGAGGACGCGGGAGTCTTCGGCATCACGGCGGGCAACTACGGCGGCAAGCTCGGCCCGCATCACTTCCATTTGCACGAGGTTCTGGCTTGAGCGGCCTGCGTCTGTCCCTTCGTGCGCGCCCTCCGGCCCGCGTGGACGGCTCCGCGCTGCTGCCCGAGAAGCTGCAGGGTCAGACGCTGGATGCCATCCGGCGAATCGCGCTGCCGGGCTGGAACGAGGTCCATGAGGTAGGGGAACTGTTCGAGGTTTCCGGGGAAGCCACTGACCGGCTGCAGATCGACCAGCTCGACGGCTCCTTCGACCGGCTCGGCGCGCATGCTTCTGCAGGGACGCTCGTTCTTCGGGGTCATGCAGGCGACTACGCCGGCGAAGGATTGCGGGGCGCGTCGATCGAGATCGACGGGACGGCCGGCGACTATCTCGGGTGCGGCATGCGCCGGGGCCGCATCGAGGTCCGCGGTGATGCCGGCCACTTTGCGGGCTCGGGCCGTGCGGGTGAAATGCAGGGCATGTCCGGAGGCACGCTGCTTGTGCGCGGCCAGGTCGGGGACCGCGCGGCGGACCGCATGCGCAGAGGACTCCTGCTCGTGGAGGGAGACGCGGGCGACTACCTCGCCTCGCGAATGCTGGCCGGGACGGTGGTGCTGCTGGGTCGGGCTGCAGGCAGTGCGGGCTACCTGATGCGGCGGGGCACGGTGGTGCTGGATCAGCGTCCCGCGCAGATGCTGCCCACGTTCAACGCCAATGGTCGGCAGGACTTGCTCGCGATCCGGCTGCTGCTGCGTTCACTTGCCGGGGAAGGCCCGCGGTTCGCGCGACTGGCTGCTCGCGAAACCGGCTTCGAGCGCTGGCTGGGCGACCTGGCGGCTTCCGGTCAGGGCGAACTGCTCGTGTCGTTCTGAAGGCCGGCGGCCTCACGGGCCCGAAGCTTCGCAGCGATGTACGCGCTGTGCGGGACGTACAGCAGGTCTGCCACCTTGCGGACCAGATGCTGTTCCCACGCGCTCACTTCGGCATCCGCATACGCCACACGCCACATGTGCTCGATCATGCGTTCCTTCTGCTCGGCGGAGAAATGCCGGTTGAGCAGCGCGGTGAACTGGAAGTAGTCGACGGCCTGGCGCGCCTCCTCCTCCGCGAGGCGGAACAGCGTCTCGGCTTCGTCCGGCGCGAGGCCGAACTTCGAACGCACCGCATGCATCACGGCTTCCCGCTCGGCGGCGTCCACGTCGCCATCCATGCGCACCATCTCGATCAGCAGAGCCGCGGTCGCCACGGCCGTGGCATGGGTGGAATCCGCCTGCTGCGCGGACGGCGCCAGATTCTTCTCGAAGAAATCCCGTATCGCAGCCAGCATCAGCGGCGCTGCCGGATCTCGTAGCCGACTTCGCAGTCGTCGTGCGCCTGCAGCTTGCCGATCTGCAGATGGACGGCGCGGACCTCGGGGTAGCTGAAGCACATGGTGAGAATGCGTTCGCCCAGGGTTTCCAGCAGATTGATGTGCCCGGACGCCAGGATGTCGAGGATGCCCTGACGCAGCCGGTCGTAGTCGAGGACGTCCTCGAGACGGTCGTGCCAGTCGAAGGGAGGCTGCAGGTATACGGCCAGATTGAAGCGCAGCCGCTGGTCCCGCGCGATTTCGTGGTCGTAGACGCCGATCCGGGCAGACGTCACGAAGTTGCGCACATACAGGGCGCGGACATCGTCCTCCTCGTCCCGCCTCCAGACCATGGGATGGATGTGCAGCAGCGGTTCCTTCATGTCCATGGCGGTGCGCAGACCTTCCGACGCGACTTGGGTGAGCGGCGATGCTACACCAATCGGCTTGGCGTTCCGCACAGAGCGATCCCGGGCCTTCGGGTAAAGTGTGCGCTCCTGCCTGTGTCGAGGAACTCCCATGGAACGCCGTGCCCAGAAGACCTATTCCGAAGCCGAAATTCACGAACGCCTCGCCCGCGAACTGCCGAAGTGGACCTTCGAGGACGGGTGGATCCGCCGCAAGTACAAGACGGAAGGCTGGAAGGGCACGCTGATGGTGGTCAACACGGTCGGTCATCTGGCCGAGGCGGCGTGGCATCACCCCGACCTGACGGTCTCCTACGCCTTCGTCAACGTGAAGCTCCAGAGCCACGACGCCAAGGGCATCACGGATCGTGATTTCGAGCTCGCCGCGAAGATCGAGGCTGTCGTGCACTGGCAGCCCGGCAAGGAAGGCGGCGCCCTCGAAGGTACGCCCGCCGACGACCAGCGGTTCCGGTACATCAAGTACGACTACTGAGTCCGGCGCCGCCATGCCCGCTTCGGCAGTTCGCTGCGGCACGTGAAGCGACTCGACGAGCCCCGCCTGGCCTGGGGCATCACGGGGTCGGGGCACTTCCTGCGCGAGTGCCTCGACCTTGCGTATTCCCTGCCGAACGTGGATCTGTTCCTGACCCGCGCCGGGGAGGAAGTCCTGCAGATGTATGGCCACCGGCTCGAGGGCCTGCGCGAGGACTTCCGCGTGTTTCGCGACAACACGGCGAGCGCCGCCCCCGTGGGACTTTTCTATCACGGCCAGTACCACGGTGTCGTGGTGGCACCGGCCACGTCCAACACCGTTGCCAAGTGCGTCCTCGGCCTGTCGGACACGCTGGTGACCAACATCTTCGCCCAGGCCGGCAAGTGCCGTCTGCCGACCATCGTCTTCGCGTGCGACACGGCACCGGAGATGGAGACCGAGTCGCCCAAGGACTGGGTCACGGTGTATCCGCGCCCGGTCGACCTGGCACACACGGGGGCGCTGGCGCGCATGCCCGGCGTGCAGGTGGTCGAGACTCTCGCCAGCCTTCGCTCGGCCGTGGAGGCGCATCTGGCGGCGATCCGCGGCGTTGCTCCCTGACCTTGCCGCCGTGCCCGATCCTCAACCCGAGCACCTGCTGTTTCTGACGGGCCATCTGGCCGAGCGCAGCCTGCGGCGGCAGCTGGAGTCCATGGAGCCGAACCCGTTCCGCTGGACCGTGCGCGACATGGGCGTCAGCGTCGCGGCGCTCATGACCACGGAGCTGATCGAGCGTCGCCTCACGGACCTGGGCGGCGCCGACCGCGTGGTGATCCCGGGACGATGCCGCGGGGACATCGCCCGGCTCGCCGGGAAACTCGGCGTTCCGGTCTCACGCGGACCCGAGGAACTGATCGACCTCCCCCGACACTTCGGTCGCAAGGCGAAAGCGCGCGACCTCAGCCGGTACGAGACGAAAATCTTCGCGGAGATCGTGGAGGCGCCGCAGCTCGACATCGAAGCCATCGCGACCCGTGCGAAGTCGCTGCGCGACCAGGGTGCCGACGTGATCGATCTGGGGTGCCTGCCCGCCACGCCGTTTCCGCATCTCGAGGATGCCGTCCGGCATCTCAAGGCAGCGGGCTTCATCGTGAGTGTGGATTCGCTCGATACGCAGGAACTGCTGCGCGGCGGTCGCGCCGGTGCCGACTATCTCCTGAGCCTTCGCGAGGACACGCTGTGGATTGCGGACGAAGTGGCGTCCACGCCGATCCTCATTCCCGGCGAGGGAGACCGGCTCGAATCGCTCGAGCGCGCCATGGCCACCCTCGATCGCAAGGGTCGGCGCTACCTGGCCGACCCGATCCTCGACCCCATCCACTTCGGGTTCACGGAGTCGATCCATCGCTACCGCGAACTGCGCCGTCGCCATCCGGAGGTGCCGATCATGATGGGCATCGGCAACGTCACCGAACTCACGCATGCCGATACGCTCGGGATGAACGCGCTGCTGTTCGGCATTGCCTCGGAGCTTCACATCGAAGCCGTGCTGGCCGTGCAGGTGAGCGAGCATGCGCGCTCCGTGATCCGCGAAGCCGACCGCGCCCGCCGCGTGATGTTCGCGGCGCGGGAGGACGGTGCGCTGCCGAAGGACTTTTCCGCCGACCTGTTTGCCCTGCACGAGCGCAAGCCGTTTCCGCTCGGCACGGATGACATCGCCGATCTGGCGGGGAGCGTGAAGGACGGCAACTTCCGGATCGTCGTCGCAGACGATGGCGTGCACGTGTTCAATCGCGACGGCCACCACGTCGCCACGGACCCCTTCTCGTTCTGGCCGAAGCTCGGCGTCGAGGACGATGCCGCGCATGCGTTCTACCTGGGTGCCGAACTCGCCCGCGCGGAGATCGCCTGGCAGCTCGGCAAACGCTATGCTCAGGACGAACCGCTTCGCTGGGGTCCCGCCGTCGCACCCGCTCCGGAGAACCTGCTGGAGCAGAAGGCCGCGGGCCCGACCCTCACCCATCGCCGTCACGGCCGCAAGTCATGATCTGGGAAACCGTCGTCACCACCCGCTCGCCTCTGGGGCGGGTGCACATCGCTCCGATGGGAATCCGCATGCCGGAACCGGGTGTGGTCCTGCTCGCACCGTTCCGCCCGTCGACCACGCTGGACAATCTGCTGGCCTCGCGCTGCGCCGTCGTGAATCTCACCGATGACGTACGCGTCTTCGCCGGGTGTCTCACTGGCAGACACGACTGGCCCATCGCCGCGTGCACGCATGTGCCGGGAGTGCGGCTCGCGCACTGCCTCGCGCATCGCGAACTGCGCGTACAGTCGGTGGAGGACGATCCGCAGCGGCCGGTGGTTCTCTGCGATGTCGTCCACGAGCAGACCCACGCGCCGTTCCGCGGGTTCAACCGCGCTCAGTCGGCCGTCGTCGAGGCCGCCATCCTCGTGAGCCGGCTGGACATGCTCCCGCCGGAGAAGATCGATTCGGAAGTTCGCTATCTGTCCATCGCCATCGAGAAGACGGCCGGACCGGCAGAGCGCGAAGCCTGGGGCTGGCTGATGGATCGCATCGCCGTGCATCGGGCGAAGCCGGCGGACTCCACGTGACCCGATTTCTCGCGAGCGTGCGCGACGCGTCGGAGGCCGCCATCGCCGTGGCCGGCGGCGCCGACATCATCGATTTCAAGGAGCCCGACGACGGCGCGCTCGGCGCGGTGGACGTCGAGGCGATTGCCGCCGGCCTGCGCGCGGTAGGCGGACGCGCCGAAACCAGCGCCACCTGCGGCGATCTGCCTCTCGATGCCGCGCGCCTCGTCGAGGCAGCGACTCGCATCGCCGCCACCGGCGTGGACTACGTGAAGCTGGGACTGATGCCGGGTGAGGCGCTGAGCCTGTGCATCGATGCGCTCGCGGGCGTGGCGCAGGGCCATCGCCTCATCGCCGTGTTCTTCGCGGATCTCGGCGTGCCGCGGCAGGCCTTCCCGCGGCTTGCGGCGGCCGGATTCGCCGGGGT